>JBNKQT010000195.1:0-5711 GCA_050297115.1 Ensifer sp.
GCTGGACCCGGAGCTGATTGCCAAGCTGGAAAAGCAGTTTGGTTTTGACAAGCCGCCGCTTGAACGCTTCCTGAAGATGATGTGGGACTATGCCCGTTTTGATTTTGGTGAAAGCTTCTTTTCCAACGAGACGGTAATCGACCAGATCAAATCACGTCTTCCTGTTTCGATGTCGCTGGGTGTCTGGATTTTGATATTTTCATACATCATTTCCATTCCGCTAGGCATCAAGAAGGCGGTTTCGGATGGTTCGACCTTTGATGTGTGGACCTCCGGTGTGATTGTCATCGGCTATGCAATCCCGAGCTTTCTGTTTGGTATTCTGCTGATCGTTCTTTTTGCGGGTGGTTCTTATTTCGACTGGTTCCCGCTGCGTGGACTGGTTTCAGATAATTTCTGGGAACTGACCTGGTATGAGAAAATCATCGACTACTTCTGGCATCTGGCTTTGCCGCTGATTTCGCTTTCGCTGGCAGCTTTTGCCACAACGACCCTGCTCACCAAAAACTCGTTCATTGATGAAATCCGCAAGCAATATGTGATTACGGCCAAGGCCAAGGGGCTAACGGACCGGCAGGTGCTTTACCGCCATGTGTTTCGCAATGCGATGCTGATTATTATTGCAGGTTTTCCGGGCGCGTTTATCACCGCCTTCTTCACCGGTTCGCTGTTGATCGAGAATATTTTCTCACTGGATGGTCTTGGGCGGCTCGGCTATTTCGCGATTGTGAAGCGCGACTATCCGGTGGTGTTTGCAACACTTTACATCTTCTCACTGCTTGGTCTTGTCGTCGGCCTGCTTTCCGACATCATCTACACATGGGTTGACCCGCGGATCGACTTTGAGCGGAGGGACGTCTGATGGTGGATGCCCCGATGGATGTGTCAGTTACGGCACCGCAAAAGCGGCCATTCCTTTCGCCCGCCAACAAGCGGCGCTGGCAAAATTTCAAGGCCAACAAACGCGGCTACTGGTCATTCTGGATTTTCCTCGTACTCTTTGTACTGAGCCTGTGCGCCGAATTCATCGCCAATGACAAACCGTTAATCGCATCATATCAGGGCGAAATCCTCTTTCCTGTGCTGGTGGATTATCCGGAAGAGAAATTCGGCGGGTTTCTCGCTATAACAGATTATCGCTCACCATTCATCCGCGAGGAAATAGAGGCGAATGGCTGGATGATCTGGCCGCCAATACGCTACTCCTACAGCTCTGTGAACTCTTATATTCCGCACTCCGCACCAACACCGCCCTTCTGGTCCATGAGCAGCGAGGAGGTTTGTTCTGCTTACCCTGAAGGGGAGAAGGACCCTGATTGCATTCTTGGCAACCTGAACTGGCTGGGCACGGACGACCAGGCACGTGATGTGACGGCGCGAATGATTTACGGGTTCAGAATTTCCGTGTTGTTTGGCCTGGCTCTGACAGCAGCCTCTGCCCTTATTGGCGTGACGGCAGGCGCTGTGCAGGGCTATTTTGGCGGCTGGACAGATTTGCTGATGCAGCGCTTCATCGAAATCTGGTCATCCATGCCCGTGCTTTATATCCTGCTGATTATCGCTGCCATTCTACCACCTGGTTTCTTTGTGCTCTTAGGCATCATGCTGCTCTTCTCGTGGACGGGATTCGTTGGCATTGTGCGCGCGGAATTCCTGAGGGCACGAAACTTTGAATATGTGCGCGCGGCGCGCGCTCTGGGTGTTTCCAACGGTGTGATCATGTTCCGCCACCTGCTACCAAACGCGATGGTCGCGACGCTCACCTTCCTGCCGTTCATCCTGTCAGGCTCGATCACCACACTCACCTCGCTTGACTTTCTCGGCTTTGGCATGCCTCCGGGCTCGCCTTCGCTGGGCGAGATGATCGCGCAAGGCAAGAACAACCTGCAGGCACCGTGGCTGGGCTTCACCGCCTTTGTCACCATGTCTGTCATGTTGTCGCTATTGATCTTCGTTGGCGAGGCCGTACGCGATGCGTTTGATCCGCGAAAGACGTTTGCATGAGGAATGCTCGCATTTTCAGTATGGAAACATTATAATGGGGAGCAATAAGTCCATGAGGCCCGAGCGACCATGAATAAAATTGTATTGGACCATTACCCCGTTTCCAAGCTACCTGCGGACATGCGCGAGGGGCTTGAAAAATCAGCCACCGTACGAGTCGTAATCGAAGAGGAAGACGACCGTGATAACTTGGCCATGAACACAGCAGCGGAAGCGGCAAACGCTATTCGACAGTTCAGGAAAGAACTTGCGGACAAGACCAGCAGCGAGGAAGCAGTCAAACGCATTCGTGAACTGCGTGACGAGTGGGACAGCGAATGAAGCCCTTCAAACGGCTTTACCTCGACACCAACGTCGTTATCGCCCTCTGGGAGGGCAATGACGACAAGATTTCAGGTCTTTTGACTGATATGCTTTGTGCTCCTTCGGCAGGCTCTGAACGAATGTTTTGCACAAGTGATCTTACACTGGCTGAGACGCTCGTCCGCCCACTGAAGTTGCAACAAATGGACCTTGTCCGGCGCTACGAAAGCTTCCTTCAAACAAGCGATTTCCTTGAAACAATTCCTGCTGAACGGCAAGTTCTCTACTTCGCAGCGGTCATACGATCTCAGTTCAGGCTTAAATTGCCTGATGCGATACACTTGTCGAGCGCCTTTGCCATGGGCTGCAGCCACATCCTTACAAATGATACTGACTTTGAAGACGAATACGTCCTTCGTCATAGCCGTGATGGGATGACCGCCCCACCTCTTTCAATATCCGTTTTGCGGCCAGACGAGAAAACTCTAAAAGCATTGATCCAGAATATTGAACATGAATAAGCCGCTTCTCTCCATTCGCGATCTTTCTGTGGCGTTTCACCAGGGCGGTGAAACATCACTGGCGGTCGACAAGGTTTCTTTTGATATTGGCCAGGGCGAGATTGTTGCGCTTGTGGGTGAATCCGGGTCCGGGAAATCTGTGACCGCAAACTCAATTTTGAAGCTGCTGCCCTACCCCGCCGCCAGCCATCCCTCCGGCGAGATCATTTTTGACGGTAAGGATCTGCTGCATGCGGAAGAAAAAGAGCTGCGCAAAGTGCGCGGCAATGACATTACGCAGATCTTTCAGGAGCCGATGACATCGCTCAACCCGCTGCACACGATTGAGCGGCAGATTGGCGAAATCCTCGGACTTCACCAAGCGGCTACCGGTGATGCTGCACGCGAGCGCACATTGGAGCTTTTGCATCAGGTTGGCATTCGTGAGCCTGAGAAGCGCTTAAAGGCCTATCCGCACGAACTCTCCGGCGGGCAGCGGCAGCGTGTGATGATTGCCATGTCGTTGGCGAACCGCCCTAACCTGCTGATTGCAGACGAGCCAACGACTGCGCTCGATGTGACAGTGCAGGCACAAATTCTGGAGCTTTTGAAAAACCTGAAGGATGAGCATGGCATGTCCATGCTTTTTATTACCCATGATCTTGGCATTGTGCGCCGGTTTGCCGACCGGGTTTGCGTAATGACCAAGGGTAAGATTGTGGAGAGCGGGCCGGTTCAGGAGATTTTTGACAATCCGCAGCATGCCTACACGCGCCATCTGTTGGCAGCGGAGCCAAAGGGCAGTGCGCCGCCTGCAGACGAAACAAAACCCGTTGTTATGGAAGCGGAGAATGTGAAGGTCTGGTTTCCGATCAAGACCGGCTTTTTCCGCCGTGTGAGCGATTATGTGAAAGCGGTGGACGGGATTAACCTGAACCTGCGTGCAGGGCAGACGCTGGGCGTTGTGGGGGAATCGGGCTCCGGCAAGACAACGCTGGGCCTGGCGCTGACACGCCTGATCTCATCGCAGGGGCGCATTGCCTTTGTGGGCCAAGATATCAGCGCCTATTCCTTCAAGGCCATGAAACCTTTCCGCAACCGCATGCAGGTGGTGTTTCAGGACCCCTATGGGTCACTTTCACCACGAATGACTGTTGGCGATATTGTGGCTGAAGGTCTCGCGGTGCATGAACCTTCCATTAGCCCGCAGGAGCGCGACGCACGCGTTTGTGCAGTGCTCGAGGAAGTGGGGCTCGACCCTGAAACACGCTGGCGATATCCGCATGAGTTTTCCGGCGGGCAGCGGCAACGTATTGCGATTGCGCGTGCGATGATCTTGAAGCCGCGCTTTGTGATGCTGGATGAGCCGACATCGGCTCTGGATATGAGCGTGCAGGCGCAGGTGGTTGATCTGTTGCGTGATCTGCAGGTCGCGCATAATCTGGCCTATCTGTTTATCAGCCACGACCTGAAGGTGGTGCGGGCGCTTGCCAACGATATTATCGTGATGCGGCTTGGCAAGGTTGTGGAACAGGGTCCAACCGAGCAAATTATTACTCAGCCGCAGGAAGATTATACCAAGGCCTTGATGGCCGCGGCTTTTGATCTGCGCGCGGTGCAATCAAAATCTGTGAGCCAATGACCAAAAGTCCCATTATTGTCGATTTGAAATTTCCCGAAGATGAAGTGCGCGCTGCACTGCGTGAAGGCTTTTTTGACCGGGAAGTCATCAACCTCGCTGACCCGGAAACCGAAAGCCGCGACCTTTCAGGCATTGACTATGCACTTGTGTGGAAATCGCGTGATGATCTGTTTCAGCGGGCACCGGATTTGAAGGCTGTCTTTTCCGGCGGTGCGGGCGTTGATCACGTCTTGAAACTGCCGGGCCTGCCGGATGTTCCGCTGATCCGCTTTGTGGATCGCAGCCTCACCACGCGCATGAGCGAATGGGTGGTGATGCAATGCCTGATGCATCTGCGCCAGCACGTAACTTACGAGGCGCAAAGACGTGAGAAGCTGTGGAACGAACTGCCACAACCGGAAGCGAGTGATGTAACCGTTGGCATTATGGGGCTCGGCGTGCTTGGGCAGGACGCGGCGTTGAAGCTGCAGATCATGGGCTTTGATGTGATTGGATGGTCGCGTTCGAAGAAGTCTCTTAAGGGTATGGAGACCTTTGATACTGACAGTCTTGATGCCTTTTTGGCCAAAACGGACATTCTCGTTGGCCTTCTGCCGCTAACCGCCGAAACAAAGGGGCTTTTTGACAAGCAGCTCTTCGCCAGACTTCGGCAAAACAGCGCATTGGGCAAACCGGTCTTTGTAAATGCCGGGCGCGGTGGCAGTCAGGTTGAATCCGATATTCTGGAAGCTCTTGAAAACGGCACGCTTGGCGGCGCATCTCTGGACGTTTTTGAAACCGAACCTTTGCCAGAGGAAAGCCCAATCTGGAACCATCCGAAGGTCCTTTTTACGCCACATGCGGCTGCAGCTTCTGATGTGAAGGCGCTCGTTTCTCATGTGGAAGAACAGATCAGACGCCACGAAAACGGCCTGCCTTTCGAACACATCGTGGATCGCAAGCTCGGCTATTAGGGGCGGCGAAAGCCGGTTGGTTCTCCGTAGAGATATGCAATCCTGTTGATCGCGTCCTTTAGGTTTTCGCGGGCAACGCTCATCGTGTTGCCGTTGGCGTGGATCAGCATGCCGCTGTCTTCGAGGATGCCAACATGGCCTTTCCAGAAGATGAGGTCTCCGCGACGAAGCGCCTCCGGCCTGATCTCGTCACCAAGGTTTTCCGCCTGCATGTCGCTGTCGCGTGGCGCGAACTTGCCTGCCATCATGAGGGAAAGCTGAACAAGGCCAGAGCAGTCTATACCAAAGCCGCTGCGCCCGCCCCAAAGG
>JBNKQT010000196.1:0-7343 GCA_050297115.1 Ensifer sp.
TATCGGGCGAGCGAAGCGTGATGGCGCCCCCCTCTGAAAGCCAGATGGTGAGGCCGCGATAAATGCCCATTGTGCCAAGTGTGGCGATAAACGGCTCAATCTTGCCAACCGTGGTGATAAGGCCGTTGAAAAGCCCACACAGCGTGCCGGCAACGACCGCGAATGCGACGGCTGCCAGCAGCATCAAATGCGGGTCCGCAATAATGCCCGAATTCATGAAAAGGATCATGAGACTTGCCACGAAGGCCAGCATGGACCCAACCGAAAGATCGAGGTCCCCAGACGAAATAACGAATGTGGCCCCCACCGCTATAATTGCGATAAACGCGCTTCGCGTTGCCACATTGGACAGGTTTGTAAAGCTGATAAAGTTCGGATTTGCCAGCGCACCGACAACCAAAAGCAAAAATAGCGCAATGAATGGCGCAACCGCGCGCATATCAATGTCACCCAGGAAAGAACGAGGCGCTTCTGCTTCCTGTTCCTGTTTTTCTGAACCCGTTTCCAAGGCCGATCCCCCTAACTAAAATCCCGTCGGCATTTCTGCGAATGCCCAACCGGTCAGCTTGCCATCTGTTTAAGGCCCGCTGAGTAACGCATGATTTCCTGTTCATTGATGTCGTCGCCTTCCAGCCAGCCAACGATCTGCCCCTCGCGCATGACAGCGACGCGCGAACAAAGGCCGATCACTTCGGGAAGCTCCGACGACACGACAATGACCGACTTGCCACCACGGGCCAGTGCGGAGATGAAATGGTAAATTTGCTGCTTGGTGCCCACGTCGATACCGCGTGTCGGCTCATCAATGATGATAATATCCGGCTCGGTTTCCATGACTTTGGCGAGAAGCAGCTTCTGCTGATTGCCGCCTGACATGCGACCGGCAACAATGCGCGGATCGCGCACACGAATGTCGAACCGCTTGCGCGCCCGGCTCAAAGCCTTGTCTTCACTCGCGGGGCTCAAATAGCCATGCCGCCCATGCTGGTCGAGCGACTGCAGGGTCAAATTGGTGACCATTTTGGAATTCAACAACAGACCCTTGGATTTACGATCCTTGGTCATATAGGCAAGCCCGGCATCCGTGGTTGCATGCACGTCACCGGCGGGCATCGACACGCCGCCGATCACGACATCACCGGACACACGCGGCCGCAAACCGGCCACCGCCTCCATAAGCTCGGTGCGCCCGGAACCGATAAGACCGGAAAACCCGATAATCTCGCCGCGCTTCACATCAAAGCTGGCATCGCGCACAAAACCCGTTGTGATACCGCTGACGGAAAGAACAACATCTTCATCAACATCCGGCTCGCTCTTGGCCGGATAAAGGCTGGCCAACTCTCGGCCCACCATCAATTGCGCAATGGATTCGCCATCGAGAAGTGACGTCTTTGCCGTATTGACCCATTGCCCGTCGCGCAAAACCGTTACGCGGTCGGTCAACTCCAGCACTTCGT
Source organism: Ensifer sp. (assembly GCA_050297115.1). Lineage (GTDB taxonomy): Bacteria > Pseudomonadota > Alphaproteobacteria > Rhizobiales > Rhizobiaceae > Ensifer_A. The sequence goes on from JBNKQT010000196.1 coordinate 1,461, forward strand.
TGAGTTTGTGAGACACGAACACGAAACTGGTGCCCCGATCGCGCAGACGCCGCACCTGCTCAAAAAGCACAGCAGCCTCATCCTGTGACAGAACCGCCGTTGGCTCATCCATGAAGATCACGCGCGCGTCCTTGCTGATCGCCTTGGCAATTTCAACCATTTGGCGGTCGGCGACCGGAAGCGAGCTGATCAACGCATTTTCGTGAATTCTGGAGCCGAGAGAATCGAGCGCACGCCGTGTTTCGCTGCGCATTTTCTTGCGATCCAGCGCGCCAAAACGGGTCAATTCCCGCCCAAGAAAAAGGCTCTCTGTCACGGTCAGATGTTCGGCAAGATTGAATTCCTGGTGGATTGTTACAATGCCCAAAGCCTCTGCGGCACCATTGGGCGGAAGCTTCACAGGCTCGCCATCAAGCAGGATATTCCCAGCGCTCGGCTGTTCAAAGCCGGACATGATTTTTACAAAGGTGGATTTGCCCGCACCATTCTCGCCCACAAGCGCATGGATCTCGCCTTTCCTCAGTTCAAAATTGACACTGAAGAGAACCTGCACACCACTGAAAAACTTGGAAACGCTACGCGCTTCAAGCACAATCGAAGCCTCCCCGGCATCATTCATGCTCATGATTTCCTCCCACGGCTTCCTACCGTTTGAGGATTATGTAAACCTTTACATAGGTAATGTAAACCTTTACATTTCTCGATATCCACTCGTTTTTTAGGTGAGGCTTATTTGACCTTGGCCGAAGTCTGTGTACTGTCCGGCCAATCATAATTCCGAGGCGAAAACTCAGTGTCGAATCCCACGGCAGCCACAATTGAAGACGTTGCTCGCATTGCCGAGGTTTCAATTGCGACCGTGTCACGGGCCATACACAACCCGGAAAAAGTCTCCCAAAACACCCGCCTGAAGGTCAATCAGGCCATCGCCATCACCGGCTACACGACCAACGCCATGGCACGCAGCCTGCGCCTTGGCCGCTCCAATATGATTCTGGTGGTCGCCCCCGACATCGGTGATCCGAATTTCTCAAACATTCTCGTCGGCCTTGAAAATGAAGCGCGTGCCAAAGGCTACGGCATTCTGATCGGTCACACACAGAACGATGCCAAGCGGAGCCTTGAATATCTCAAGTTCCTGAACTCAAACCAGGCGGCAGGATTGATCCTCTTTACCGGGATTTTGCCTTTCGGACATCAATCCATGACAGCCCGGTTGCCGCCAAGTGTTGCCGTGTTTGAGCCCGTCCACAATGGTGGTATTCCCTATGTCGGCGTTGATGATGTTGCCGGTGCACGAAAGGTCGTTGACCTGTTGCTGGCAGAAGGCCATCGCAAGATTGCCTTCATCGGTGATTCCAAAACCCGCCTCGCCTTCAGCCGCCGTAAACAAGGCTATGATGCAGGCATGGATGCAGCGGGCATCAAGGCCGACAACCGCGCAGTGATGGAAGGTGACGGCACGGTGGAAAGCGGGCGGCTGGCGCTAGAACAGCTGTTTATGGAAGACCGCGTGCCCACAGCTTTCATGTGCGTGAATGACCAGACGGCCATTGGCGTGACGATGGGTCTGAGCGCGCGCGGCTACAATATCCCGCGCGATTTCTCAGTAACCGGCTTTGATGATGTGTCACTGGCAGGCTTCATGTCGCCGCCGCTCACAACAATCCGCCAACCACGCACGGCAATCGGCAAACACGCCATGGCGCTGCTCATTGACCTTCTGGGTGGGGCCGAACCGCCGCAGGACGAAAAATTGCTGGTGCCGGACCTCGTGATCCGCAATTCGGTCGGACCACCGAACCACAATGTGTGATAGTGAGAAGGCGGCCAAAGCCGCCTTCTCCGATTTCCCAATCAAACGTATCGATTGACGATGTTTTCCAGATATTCCTGACGGCCCGAACGTGGTTCCGGGTTGATGTTTTCACGCTCTACACGCGCCGCAATATCATCCAGCGAATATTCGCCCTTCAGCATCTTCTGCGCTTCGACTGAATTCCAGCCAGCATAACGCTCATCAAGCGGTGTCTGCAGTGCGCCATCTTCCACCATTTTCGCAGCCGCCTTCAATCCGCGCGCGCAGCAATCCATGCCGCCGATGTGGCCATAGAGCAGGTCGGCCGGATCAATGGACTGGCGGCGAAGTTTGGCGTCAAAATTGGTGCCGCCTGTTTCAAAACCGCCTGCCTTCAGGATCTGGTAATAGGCGAGCGCCATTTCCGGCACGTTGTTGGGGAACTGGTCAGTATCCCAGCCGGATTGATAGTCATTGCGGTTCATGTCGATGGAACCGAAGATGCCGAGCGATGCAGCCAGCGCCAACTCATGCTCGAAAGTATGACCGGCAAGGATCGCATGGCCCTGCTCGATATTCATCTTCACTTCGTTTTCCAAACCGTGCTTTTTCAGGAAGCCATAGACGGTTGCAACGTCATAATCGTATTGATGCTTGGTCGGCTCCTGCGGCTTCGGCTCAACAAGGATCGTGCCCTTGAAGCCGATCTTGTGCTTGTGTTCGACCACCATGTGCAGCATGCGCGCCATCTGCTCATGTTCACGGGCCATGTCTGTGTTGAGCAGAGTTTCATAACCCTCACGACCACCCCACAGAACATAGTTCTGGCCACCAAGCTTCATCGTCGCATCCATGCAGGTTTTGATGGTTGCTGCAGAATAGGCAAAGACATCCGGATCAGGGTTGGTTGCCGCGCCCGACATGAAACGACGGTTCGAGAAGAGGTTGGCGGTGCCCCAAAGCAGGTTGACGCCGGTTTCTTCCTGCTTTTGAGCGAAGTAATCGACAATCTCGTTCAGGTTCTTTGTGTTTTCAGCAAAGGTTGCACCTTCGGGGCGCACATCCGCATCGTGAAAACAATAAAAAGGAACACCAAGCAGGCTGAACATTTCAAAAGCAACATCGGCTTTTAGCTTGGCCTTTTCCATCTCGCCGTCAAACCAGGGCCGGTTGAAAGTGCGCCCGCCAAAGGGATCGCCACCCTCCCAGGCAAAGGAATGCCAATAGGCAACGGCAAAGCGCAGGTGGTCTTCCATGCGCTTGCCCATGACGATTTCGTCAGGATTGTAGTAGCGGTAGGCCAGCGGATTTGTGCTGTCCGGGCCTTCATATTTGATCTTCTCAATGTCGCCGAAAAATCCGGTACTCATGGAAGTTTTCTCCCTTTTCAATGTTGTTTAAAAGCGTTGCGAACCGCAGGGTAAAGCGCGCGGTAGCGGCAATAGGCCGCCTCATATGCCTCACGCAAAGCACCGTCTGGCTCGATTGTTTCGTCTGTTGCAGGTGGAGTGCAAATGGTTGCCGGGTCTGCGCTTTCCGCAGCGATTAGCCCTAGGCGGGCAGCACCGAAGGCCGCGCCAAAATCACCATCGGCGGGGATATCGACCGGGACATTCAAGGCCGTTGCCAAAGATTTCAGCCAGTAGCGTGAACGGGAACCGCCGCCGATAGCCGTAACGCGAGAAATGGTTGTACCCGCCGCATTCAGCGCTGCGAGACTGTCGCGAAAGGCAAATGCAACGCCTTCCATAACCGACTGGGTTAGCGTCGCACGATCTGTTTCATGTCCCATACCTGCAAATACACCCCGGATGGAAGCATCGTTGTGCGGTGTACGTTCTCCGGAGAGATAGGGCAGGAAAGTAACGCCCGTTGGCGCCTTCAGGACATCCCCCACTTCTGCCGAAAGCTCGGCCGCGCTCTTCTCGGTCACAGTAGAATGCCAATTCAGGGCGTCAGTGGCAGAAAGGATCACACCCATCTGGTGCCACGTATCTGGCAAGGCGTGGCAAAATGCGTGAACTGCGCTTTCGGGGTTCGGCAGGTAAGCCTTGTTGGCGGCAAAGAGAACACCAGATGTGCCAAGCGAGGCAAAGGCGGCGCCTTCCGCAACGGTGCCCATACCAACCGCAGAGGCCGCGTTATCACCCGCACCCCCGGCCACAACGACTCCGGAGCTCATGCCCCATTCTGCGGCCAGTTCAGCTTTCAGGGTACCGGCCTGCTCTGTGCCTTCAACAAGGCCGGGCATCTGGTCTTCATCAAGTTCCGTCGCCGCAAGCAATTCTGAAGACCATTTACGCGCGCCCGTATCAAGCCAGCTTGTGCCAGCAGAATCCGACATCTCGGACAAATATTCGCCAGTCAGCCAGAAACGCAGATAGTCCTTTGGCAGCAATACTTTTGCTACCTTGCTAAAAATCTCCGGCTCGTTGTTTTTAACCCAGACAAGCTTTGGCGCGGTAAAACCCGGGAACACGATATTGCCAGTGATCGCACGAAAGCGGGGATCGGCATCCAGCATGGATGCTTCGAAAGACGAACGTGTATCATTCCACATGATACACGGGCGCAAGACCTCGCCGTCAACATCAAGCAGCGTTGCACCATGCATGTGTCCCGAGAGGCCGATACCTTTGACGGCAGCAAGCGCTTGCGGATTTTCACCCTTGATCGCAGCTACAGCCTCGCGGGTTGCGCGCAGCCAGTCAGCGGGGTTCTGCTCCGACCAGCCGGGCTTGGGCCGAAAAACCTCCAACGCTGCGTTACCCGTGGCAACGACCTGTTGCGCGTCATCAATCAGCATTGCTTTGACACCGGATGTGCCAAGGTCAAGTCCTAGATACATTAAACATCCTCTGGAAGATTGTCTTTGAGATAGATTTCGATGCGAATGCGCTCCTGCCCACCCACGGTTTCCAGGCCATCTGCATGGGCCTTGAGAACCCTTATGGCGCTGCGCACCTCATGGCCGGGATCCTGATGCAGCACAGCGCTAATGGTGCCGTCCCTCAACGCATCTCTGGTGGAGCCAGTCAGGTCGTGGGCGACAACCGGAAACTGACCGGCCACACCTGCGGCCTTCAACGCCCGAATAAGGCCGCGATTGCCTGCGCCAAGGCTGTAAATGCCTCCAATGTCCGGGTGTTCGGCAATGAGCTGCGCGACAACATTTTCCGCAATATTGGGATCATCCCGGCCCTCAACCACCGGCAGAATCGCAACCTCAGGCAAAACATCCGCAATCGCGGTTTCAAACCCGGCCAACCGTTCGCGGTGGTCATGGGCCAACAGCGAACCGGCGAGTACAGCCACCTTGCATTTTTGCGAGTTCATAAAGCGGCCCAAAAGAGTGCCAGCGGTACGACCGGCTGCAAAATTGTTGATACCGGAATAGTGGATACGTTTGGCGTTTTGCAGATCTGAAACCAGGGTCACCACCGGCACGTCGTCAGAATTCAACGTGTCTGCCAGAGCGCTTACCTCAGGCGAATCCACGCCTACAAGGGCCATGCCGGCACTGCCGGAAGCAACCACCTTTTTCATCGCATCGGCCAGCGCCGACGCATTGAAGGCGGGGACTTCGGACAGGCGTATGATGACGCGCTCACGGCCAAAGGCAACCGCCGCCTCACGCACGGCATCGCGCAAAAGGCGCATGAAGGAATTGTCGTTGTCGGGAATGAGGAAATCGAATTCATAAAGACGGCTCTTTGCAAGATTTGCCGCCGCGACATCACGTACATAGCCAATACGCGCAATCGCCTCTTCTACACGCTGGCGCGTTTGCGCACGCACGCCGGGGCGATTGTTCAAAACGCGATCAACGGTTGCCAGACTGACGCGCGCCTCGGCAGCAATATCATGAACTGTCGGTCTCATTCTTCCTCCCGGAAGCAGACCTAGCGCAGATTTTGAGGTACGTAAATCAAAAAATGAAATTGATGTCAGACTGAGCGTGTTTGACCATAGACAAGGAGAGGCACCCGACTTGGCAATTCTTCCGGCGGCATCTGGCGTATCATGCGCGAGCCAAGCCGCTCGGCCAGCGCAATGGAGCGTAAATTTTCCGGGTGGATAATGTG
>JBNKQT010000197.1:0-7783 GCA_050297115.1 Ensifer sp.
GGCTGGGTGCCGGGACTTCTTTGTGGCGGTTCCCGATGAGGGCATGCTGGCGCGACAGGTCGCTCCAGACGCACGAATTTTTGTGCTGGCAGGTGCGTGGCCGGGAACTGAACAGCAGTTTTTTGATTATGACCTTGTGCCGGTTCTGGCGTCTGAAGATCAGCTTGCCTTTTGGATGGGTGCAGTTTCACAAGCAGGCGATCACCCATGCGCATTGGCAGTCGATACTGGCATGAACAGGCTCGGGTTGAGCGTGGATGAGGCTGCCGAGCTTGCCAATGACCCAACGCGGCCCGCAAGCTTCTCGCCCGTTCTGGTCATGAGCCATCTGGCCTGCGGCGATGAGCCTGCGCACCCTTTGAACCGGCAGCAGCTTGAGTCATTTCAGAAGGTTGCGGCAGAATATGAAGGAATTGAATCAAGCCTTTCGAACTCTGCCGGGATCGTGCTTGGCTCTGACTATCATTTTGATCTGACAAGGCCCGGCATTTCGCTTTATGGCGGCGGGACCGGCAACGCTGATTTCAAGCCGGGTGCTGCCGCTGTGACGACGGAAGCGCGCATTGTGCAGCTCCGCGGCATCAAGGCGGGCGAAGGCGTTTCCTACGGGGCGACATTTACGGCAGAGCGCGACACGCGCCTGGCTGTGGTGGCGGCGGGCTATGCGGACGGGCTTCACCGTTCGCTTTCCGGCTCGGGCGTGCCGTTGCGGCAAACAGTGCCACAGGGGGCGATGGGCTTTGTCGCCGGTCACCGGGTTCCGCTGGTGGGGCGCATTACGATGGACCTTACCATTTTTGACATCACCGATGTGCCGGAAGGTGATATCCGGTCCGGTGATTATATCGAACTCTTTGGCGAAAATGTCCTGCTGGATGAGGCAGCCAAGGCGGCAGGCACGATCGGATATGAACTGCTTACCAGCCTTGGAAACCGCTATCAGCGGATTTACGTCTAAACCCTACTCCGCCGCATCCGTTACAATCTCTTGTGCGCGACGCATTGAGATTGCGACACCATTGAGCACAGAATTACCGGAGAGCGGGTCGCGCGTGCCTGTGCCAATCAACAGATTGACATTGGCACCGGGATTCTCCGCCGCCAGCGCGGTACGCGTGCCCGGCTGGTTGTGGCCCCAGCCGTGCGGCAGGCTGACCACACCCGGCATCATATCTTCAGTGAGTTCCACCGGCGCATAGATTGTGTGGCCATTGGCGGTGAATTCCGCGAGGTCGCCTGTATCGAGGCCGTGGCGCTGAGCGTCTTGCGGGTGCACAAGCGCCTTGAAGCGGTTCGGACCTTTGGCAAGCGTGGGAAGATTGTGCATCCAGCTATTATTGGAGCGCACGTCACGACGGCCAATGAGAACCAAATCCGGGACCGGGTTTTGAGCCTCGGCTTCAACACGGGCAAGGTCCGCGATGAAATCATCCGGTGCAATTTCGATTTTGCCGGATGGCGTGCGGAGAACCTCCGGGATGCGAGGCTGGAGCGGACCAAGATCGATGCCGTATGTCTCGGATTTCAACTTGGCGAGCGTTAGCCCTTCCGGCTTCCTGCCGAATTGATCGCCATAAGGGCCGGAACGAAGCTCCAGTTCGAGAAGGCGTTGGGGACCGCCATAGGCTGAAACGACTTCCATAAGCTGGTCGATCATGTCACCTGCAGCTTTCGAGACTTCCGCACGGGTCATCTCGTCGTCGAGAGCCGCGATATCCGCCGACGGGCTTATGCCACGCAGCAACGCAATGATACGCATGAAGGTTTGCCATTCGGCTGGCTGGTCCGCAGCCTTGTCAAATACCGGCCCGGAATAGCGGGCGTAATTGCGCCAGGCGAGCTGCTGGAAGCTGATGTCCCAGTGGTCATCCTCCAGTGGCGAAGGCGACGGAAGGATGACATTGGCGTGGCGGGTTGTTTCGTTCAGGTAGATGTCGAAGCTGACCATGAAATCGAGTTGGTCGAGCGCTTGCGAGAGCTTTTCGCCATCGGGAGACGACAATACCGGATTGGCGGCTACGGAGAACATGGCGCGCAGGCGCTTTTCGCCATCGCCCTTGATTTCATCGGCGATTGTAGAGACGGGGAATTCGCCCATCACATCTGGCGCACCACTGGCGCGGGCGCGCCGGCGACCGACGGGAACGCCCCTGCCCTGTCCGGGTTTGCCCTTGGTGTTAAAAGCAAATGCAGCGGCCTTGGGGAAGAGCATGCCGCCTTCCTTGTCAAAATTGCCGGTGAGGATGTTGATGACATCAACCAGCCAGCTGTTGAGCGTTCCGAAGGTCTGCAAGCATGTGCCGATGCGGCCATAAAGGGCAGCATTTTCCGTGGAGGCAAGTTCGTGGGCGAGTGCGCGGATGGTTTGCGCATCGATGCCGCAGTGTGGCGCCATTTTTTCCGGCGTGAATGGTTTGACGGCGGCTTCCAGGGTTTCAAGGCCGTTGATCCATTCGGCAAGACGCCCGGTTTTGACCAGCCCTTCAGCGAAGATCGTGTTGACCATACCGAGCAGGAGGTAAATGTCGCTGCCAGGGCGAATAAAGTGGTGGTCGTCGGAGACCTTCGCCGTTTCGGTGCGACGCGGATCAATCGTCACGAGACGACCGCCGCGAGCACGCAATTCACGCGCCTTGCCGCGAAAATCCGGTACGGTCCACATGCTGCCGTTGGAGGCAAGCGGGTTGCCACCCAAAACGATCAGGAGATCCGTGCGGGTGATGTCCGGAACGGCAACGCTGAGCCATGTGCCAAACATTTCACCGACAGCACGCTGTTTTGGCATCTGGTCAACGGTTGAGGCGGAGAATACGTATGGTGAACGGAGCTCGCGCAGCATTCGGATAGCGTAGAGCGAAAGGCCATAGCGGTGGGCGACGGGGTTGCCGAGAACTGTGCCAACCGAGTCGGCACCGTGCGTCTCAATAATGGGCAGGAGGTGCTTTTCGATTTCAGAGAAAGCCTCTTCCCAAGTGGCCTCCTCAAACTTGCCGTTCCGTTTGATCAGCGGTTGGCGGAGACGGTCAGGATCGTTGTGCAGATCGGCAATCGAAACGCCTTTCGGACAAATATAGCCATTAGAGAAGCCATCTTCCGCCGCGCCACGCACCGAAACAATCTTGCCATCCTCATGTGTTATGTCGAGCCCGCAGCAGGCTTCGCAAAGCGGACAGATACGGTAATCGGTTTTCGTCGCCATGATTTCCTCCCCCATGGTACTCCCCGCCATTATTCACCCAAAGACAGAATTGTACAGCCCTGAACATTCTTCAATGTGTATCATTGTGACTTTACCGATATCAACTGCCAATCCACCTATACAAACTGTAAAGAAAATCGGCGCATAATACGGGAATTGTGATTTTCATTTAACGAATGGAATGACCATGAATGACGTACCAGACAGCCAGGACAAGAGCTCGCCCGAATTAAAACAACGAGCAGCGCGCAAGCGTGCGTTTAAGGGTGCCTATGCGATATTCAACAACGAGTTCAGCGAAGTGCCCTGCACGCTTCGTGACGAAAGCGAGGTCGGTGCCAAGCTTAAATTCGAGAATGGCTGGTGGATTCCAGACCGCTTTACCCTTTTCGTCGAACTCGACGGTTACAAGGTTGAATGCGAAAAAGTCTGGCACAAAGGAAGCGTCTACGGTGTTCGTTTTATCGGCCCCAAAGAGCTCATAGCAGCGCCGCGGCGTCAGAAGGTCGACTTTTCCAGTATCCATGCGAGTGACCCTATATTAAGAGCAGTCAAGCCCGACGAGGATACAGAAGACCCACCCGAGGCGATCGTGCACAAGCACCACCCAGCATTTGGGAAGCTGGGCAAAGAGGACTGAAACACCCAATATGATGCGATTGGCCTATTGATTTTGTTGTGGAACTCTTGTTCTCAACGCTTCATTGGTTGCGTTCATGAACGCAGGCGTTTAAGGACCCGATAGCGACGTTTGCGGGACTTGCCGATGGCCAAAGCCAGAACTCAGTTTATCTGCCAGAATTGCGGAACAGTGCACACGCGCTGGGCGGGCAAATGCGATGGCTGCGGCGAGTGGAACACGATTGTAGAAGAAGACCCGACCGGCGGTATTGGCGGCGGGCCCGGCAAAGTGCCCAAAAAGGGCCGCGCAGTGGCGCTGACTTCGCTTTCCGGCGAGATTGAAGAAGCCCCGCGCATTCAAACAGGCATTGGCGAACTGGACCGGGTGACGGGCGGCGGGTTTGTGCGAGGGTCCGCCATTCTGGTTGGCGGCGATCCAGGTATTGGTAAATCAACCGTACTGATGCAGGCGGCAGCGGCGCTTTCGCGGCGTGGAAATCGCGTCATTTACGTCTCTGGCGAAGAGGCGGTTGCGCAAATCAGACTTCGTGCGCAGCGGCTTGGGGCCGACAACACAGATGTGCTGCTGGCGGCAGAAACCAATGTGGAAGATATTCTGGCGACGTTGGCGGATAGCGGTAAGCGGCCTGACCTCTTCATTATCGATTCTATCCAGACACTTTGGAGCGATACGGCAGATTCAGCACCAGGAACGGTGACGCAGGTGCGTGTGGGTGCGCAATCGATGATCCGTTATGCCAAGCAAACGGGTGCAGCGGTTGTGCTCGTGGGCCATGTGACCAAGGACGGGCAGATTGCCGGGCCACGCGTGGTGGAACACATGGTGGATGGCGTTCTCTATTTTGAGGGCGACCGGGGGCACCATTATCGAATCCTGCGTACTGTGAAGAATCGCTTTGGGCCGACGGATGAAATCGGCGTTTTTGAAATGTCGGACAAGGGGTTGCGGGAAGTTTCCAACCCGTCTGAACTTTTCCTTGGCGAACGCAATGAAAAATCACCTGGCGCGGCAGTGTTTGCCGGCATGGAAGGCACACGACCGGTGCTTGTAGAAGTGCAGGCGCTGGTGGCGCCGTCTTCGCTCGGAACGCCTCGGCGTGCCGTGGTTGGCTGGGACTCAGCGCGCCTTTCCATGATACTGGCTGTGTTGGAGGCGCATTGTGGCGTTCGGTTCGGACAGCACGATGTTTACCTCAATATCGCGGGAGGATATCGCATTTCGGAGCCTGCAGCCGATCTTGCGGTGGCTTCAGCGCTTGTTTCCTCGCTTGCCGGTATTGCCCTTCCCGCCGATTGCGTCTATTTCGGCGAGGTCAGCCTTTCCGGCGCAGTCCGCCCGGTGGCACAGACGGCGCAGCGTCTGAAAGAAGCCGAGAAGCTGGGCTTCAACAAAGCTGTGCTTCCCGCGGCCAGCCCGGAGATGCCAAAAGGCACATCGGGACAATGGAGCGGGATTGAGAGTTTGCCCGATTTGGTGGCGCGCATTGCCGGTTCAAGGGGCGCGTTGCAGCGGGAAGAGAACATGGAATAGTGCTCCACGAAACGGACTTCGATCCGGATCGGGAGTTGCGTTAAAACGGGCCGCTGGAAATTGCGGTTTTGGAGTTTTGATACATGCCCATCACAATTCTTGACGGTATCGTTCTTGGCGTGGCGTTGTTTTCTGCCATTCTGGCGATGGTTCGCGGTTTTTCCCGCGAAGTATTGTCACTGGCGGCCTGGGGCGGCTCGGCCTATGCGGCCTACAAGCTGCATGGACTGCTTGTGCCCTATGCATTGCAATATACTTCAAGCGACGCGGTCGCCAAAGCAGGGTCTGCGGCGGTCGTCTTTCTGGTGGCACTGATCATCATCTCCTTCATCACGATGAAAATCGCCGACTTTATCATCGACAGCCGCATTGGCGCGCTGGACCGCACGCTGGGCTTTATCTTTGGCGCCGCCCGTGGTGTGTTGATTGTTGTCGTCGCGATGATGTTCTTCAATTGGCTGGTTGACCCGCCACAGCGTCCGGCCTGGGTGAACAATGCGAAATCCAAACCAATGCTGGACAATCTGGGTGAACGTTTGATCGCGTTGCTGCCGGAAGATGTCGACACGCAGATCATTGACCGCTTCAAGGGCGGCTCGGGTGACGGTGAAGAAGCGGCAGACGGCACAATTTCTGGCTAATAACGGGCTTAAGACAGGACCGACAAAATGGGCAATAGCGAGACCATCACCACCGTTGGTGAAGACGAGCATGAAGCCGACGCATTCCGCGACGAATGCGGTGTGTTTGGCATCTATGGAAAATCGGATGCCGCCTCCATCGTGACCCTTGGTCTGCACGCGCTGCAGCACCGCGGACAGGAAGCCGCCGGTATCGTTTCATACGACGATGGTCGCTTCCATGTGGAACGCCACGTCGGCTTGATTGGCGACACATTCACAAAACCCTCGGTTATTGAACGCCTTCCAGGCGGTCGCGCGATTGGGCACACGCGCTACTCAACAGCCGGTGGCGAAGGCCTGCGCAACGTGCAGCCGTTCTTTGCCGAATATGAAGGTGGTGGCTTTGCCATTGCGCATAACGGCAACCTCACCAACGCATTGACTGTGCAGAAAGCGCTGCAAAAGCGTGGGGCTATTTTCTCCTCGACATCGGACACCGAAACGTTTCTGCATCTGATTGCCATGAGCGAGAAGAGCGCTTTCCTGGATCGTTTCGTAGATGCAATCAAGCAGGTGGAAGGCGCTTATTCGCTGGTTGGCCTTTCTGAAAAGAAAATGATCGGCGCGCGCGACCCTCTGGGCATTCGTCCGCTGGTGCTGGGTGATCTGGATGGCGCGTACATATTGGCATCCGAGACCTGTGCGCTCGACATTATTGGTGCGCGCTATGTGCGTGACATTAAAGCAGGCGAAGTGGTTGTGATCACAAGCAAGGGTGTTGAAAGCCACTTCCCCTTTGAAGACAAGCCTGTTTCGCGCTTCTGCATTTTCGAATATGTCTACTTCGCCCGTCCGGACTCCAATCTGGAAGGCCGCAACGTTTATGAAGCGCGTAAATATATTGGCGAAGAACTGGCGCGTGAAAACCCGGTAGATGCGGATATCATCGTTCCCGTTCCCGATTCCGGCGTGCCTGCAGCAATCGGCTACAGCCAGGAAAGCGGTATTCCGTTTGAGCTTGGCATTATCCGTAACCACTATGTGGGCCGTACCTTTATTCAGCCGACACAGTCGATCCGCCATATGGGCGTAAAGCTGAAGCACAACCCGAACCGCAAGATGATTGAAGGCAAGCGGGTTATTCTGGTGGATGACAGTATTGTGCGCGGCACGACATCGCAGAAGATTGTGCAGCTGGTGCGTGACGCAGGCGCGAAGGAAGTGCATATGCGCATTGCCTCTCCGCCAACCATTTCACCATGCTTCTATGGCGTGGATACTCCTGAAAAAGCCAAACTGCTGGCCTCTCGCATGTCGGTTGAGGAGATGGCGGATTTCATCAAGGTGGATTCACTTTCCTTCCTTTCTCTTGATGGCCTCTACCGCGCGGTTGACGTTGGCGCACGCAACAAGGAATGCCCTCAATTCTGTGACGCGTGTTTCTCCAATGACTACCCGACACGCCTGACAGACCAGGAAGGTGTTGCGAATGTGCGCAAGCTTTCTCTGCTGGCAAGACACGGGTGATCCCATGAGCAAACCTCTTGAAGGCAAAGTCGCGCTGGTTACCGGCGCTTCCCGCGGGATTGGCTATTTCACGGCTCTCGAGCTCGCAAAAAAAGGCGCACATATCATCGCTTGTGCGCGCACTTCTGGCGGTCTGGAAGAGCTGGACGATGCTATTCAGAGCGAAGGCGGATCCACGACGCTGGTGCCATTCGATTTGGAAGACATGAACGCCATTGATGGGCTTGGCGCCGCCATTTTCGAGCGCTGGGGCAAGCTGGA
>JBNKQT010000198.1:0-6303 GCA_050297115.1 Ensifer sp.
CGCGAAGCTGCCGAGGCTGGAACCCCTCTGGCCATTATGGGTGGCAATACGCGGGCAGGTTTCGGCTATGCGGTGGAGGGCCAGACGCTTTCCTCGCGCGCCATGCGCGGTGTTGTTTCCTACAATCCGGCTGAGATGACGTTGACTGCTAAAGCCGGGACACCTGTTGCAGAAATCGAGGCGGAACTGGCCGACAGCGGCCAAGCCATGATGTTTGAACCAGCCGACCATCGCATGATGATGGGCACAGAAGGCACGCCAACGATTGGTGGCATATTCGCGGCCAATGTATCCGGGCCCCGGCGCTATGTCTCCGGTGCCGCGCGTGATGCCCTGCTGGGCGTTCGTTTTATCAACGGGCATGGAGAGATTATCAAGTCCGGTGGCCGTGTGATGAAAAATGTCACCGGTCTTGACCTCGTTAAACTGATGGCAGGCTCCTACGGTACGCTTGGCTTTCTAAGCGAGGTGACCTTTAAAGTGCTGCCTGCACCACGCGCTGAAGAAACCGTGGTTGTTTCCGGTCTCAATGATGCCGAAGCTGCACAATGCATGGCGGCTGCCATGGCCACACCTTGTGAAGTGTCGGGTGCAGCGCACCTGCCGGAAAGCGTGCGGTGGCTGTTCGGGCAAAATGGCTTGCCTGAAGGTCCGGTAACAATTCTGCGTGTTGAAGGTTTACCGGATTCTGTTGCAGCACGCGCCCAGAAACTCGCCGATTATATGTCTGCCTTTGGTTCTGTATCCCGTTTGGAACCCGGCGATAGCCAGCAGATATGGCGCGAGGTCCGCGATGTCACACCCTTTGCCGAAGATGGCAATTGCCGACCATTGTGGCGGGTATCCGTCGCTCCCACGGCGGGTCATCAATTGCTGGCCGCCCTTCGGCTACAAACGGGTGTGAACGCCTTCTTCGATTGGCAGGGCGGGCTTTTGTGGTTGCAAATGGAAGCTGAGGCGGAAGGCGGGATGATCCGCGATTTTATGGGACGGCTGGGAGGCGGCCATGCAACGTTGATACGTGCGCGCCCTGAAATCAGGGCATCGACACCGGCTTTCCAGCCGCAGGAAAAGGGCGTGGCCCTTCTCTCGCAAACCATCAAGACCAAATTCGATTCTGCCGGTATACTCAATCCGGGCCGTATGGGCTGAACCTGGGAGAAAGACTGAAATGAGCGATAATCAACCACCGCCTTTCGATGCGTCCGGGCTTCTTGAGCCGGGCAAGAGCAATGTACAGTTGATCTATATTCTCTATCTCGTGGGGCTCCTGATCGGGATCACGCCCTTGATTGGTGTTGTGCTTGCCTATCTGAACCGGGGCAAGGCGGACGAGATTTGTGAAAATCATTACACATGGATCATCCGCACGTTCTGGATTGGTCTGCTCTATGGCTTCATCTCGTTGCTACTGACATTCCTGGTTGTCGGGATTTTTCTGATGATCGCGACAGCCGTCTGGATTGTTGTGCGCTGTGTCGTTGGCCTGCAAAAAATCAACCGCAACGAGCCTCTCACCAATCCGCAGGGCTGGCTGATTTAGCGATTTCACGAAAGCGACAGACGAACCGTGCAGACAAATTTTTCACTCGCCCAGCTTGCCGATCCTGAAATCGCGGACGCGGAGAAGATTCTTCGCAAATGCGTTCATTGCGGGCTATGTACGGCAACCTGTCCCACCTATGTGACGCTGGGCAATGAGCTGGATAGTCCGCGCGGGCGCATCTATCTCATCAAGGATATGCTGGAAAATGGCCGACCGGCGGATGAGAAGACGGTGGCGCATCTGGATCGCTGTCTATCTTGCCTCTCTTGCACCACGACCTGTCCGTCAGGGGTCGACTATATGCACCTGATCGATCAGTCGCGGGCCTATATCGAAAAAACCTACAAACGGCCATTTGCCGACAGGCTGGCGCGGGGTGTTCTGGCATTCGTTTTGCCGTATCCCGCGCGTTTCCGACTTGCACTAAAGGCTGCTGTTTTTGGCCGCCCATTTGCGGGCTTGATGAAGCGTATGCCACTCACGAAAGCCTTTGGCTATATGCTGGACCTTGCGCCAAGGTCTGTTCCAGCGCCTGATCAGTATGTAAAACCCGCAACACACGCGCCGAAGGCAAAGAAAAAGGGCAGGGTTGCCATTCTCTCCGGCTGTGCCCAGCCGGTATTGAAGCCGGAAATCAATGCGGCCACGATTGAGCTTCTCACCCGTCTGGGTATTGAGGTTGTTGCGCCCGAAGGCGAGGTTTGTTGCGGATCACTCACCCACCATATGGGCCGCGAGCAGGGCTCTCTTGGCAATGCTCGTGCCAATGTGGATGTCTGGATTCGAGAGATTGAAAAAGACGGTCTCGACGCCATCATCATCACGGCATCCGGTTGCGGCACGACAATCAAGGACTATGGCCACATGCTGGCCCGCGACCCGGCTTATGCTGAAAAGGCCGCCAAGGTTGCCGCGCTCGCCAAGGACATTACGGAATATCTGGCGACGCTTGAATTGCCCGCGCCGGAAAACCACGGGCTGGCTGTCGCCTATCATTCTGCTTGTTCCATGCAGCATGGCCAGAAAATTACCGACCTGCCAAAGCAACTTCTCAACGCAGCGGGTTTCAAAGTAAAACAACCAGCAGAAGGCCACCTCTGCTGCGGTTCGGCGGGCACCTACAACATGTTGCAGCCGGAGATTTCAGCGGAACTTAAAGCTCGCAAAGTGCGCAACATCGAAGCCACCAAGGCGGACCTGGTCGCCACCGGCAATATCGGCTGCATCACCCAGATTGCAAAGGGCACAGATATGCCAATCGTGCACACGGTGGAACTTCTGAACTGGGCCTATGGTGGAAAGAAGCCAGCCGGGCTTTAAACCGCTCCGCGCACAGCCTCAATAATCCGCTGCACGGTCGCATTGCCCTCATGCTCGGGCTTTCGCGAACGCACCAGGCAGGCTTCGGATTTCAAAATCACACCATCATCCAGAATCTTCAGATGGTTGGCGCGCAGTGTGGAGCCGGTGGAGGTTATGTCTACGATAATATCGGCCTGTCCAGCAGCCGGTGCGCCTTCGGTGGCGCCAAGGCTTTCCACGATGCGATAAAGCTGAATGCCGTGCTGCGAGGAGAAGTGCTGCTGCGTGAGCCGCCAATATTTGGTAGCGATTTCGAGGCGTCGGCCATGCTTTGCGCGGAAATCTGCGGCGACATCGCCAAGGTCGGCCATCGTGTCCACATCCAGCCAGATTTCCGGCACGGCGACAATTACATCCGCGCGGCCAAAACCAAGGCGGGCCTCAAAGGCAACGAGGTTATCTACCTCGGCCCATTCTTCCCGCATCAGATCTTCGCCCGTGACGCCGAAATCGACGAGGCCGCTGCCCACTTCGCGCGAGATTTCCGATGCCGAGAGAAAGGCAATCTCCACATCGTCCCAGCCATCAACCCGGCCGCGATAAGAGCGGTCACTGCCAACAGTCTCAATCTTCATGCCTGCACGCTCGAAAATGGCAGACGCATCTTCCTTCATGCGGCCCTTGGAGGGAAGTGCAATGGTGATGGTCATAGCACGTCTCCTTGCTGGGCTTCGATCCGGTCAAGCCAGAGCGAGAAGCCAACGGCTGGAATATGATCCTTCGCGCCAAGCAGCGTCAGCATCCGGTCGTAACGGCCACCGGCGGCGAGCACCGCGCCGCTCGGCGAGGTGAGTTCGAAAACGAGGCCAGTGTAATAGTCCAGCGGACGACCAAAGGCGGCGCGATAGGTGATATGGCTGAAATCCACACCTGCATTGGCAAGCGCTGCTGCACGCGCATCAAACCGCGAAATCGTCTTTTCCAGCGAAAGCCCGGCGGCATCGGCAAAGCCGGAAAGGGCAGCCGGTGCTTCGGCAAAAGGCACTTCCAGCGAGAGAAACTCTTCCAAAGCCGCAAGCGCTTTCGGGTCCAGCTTGGTGGCGGCCAGCATACGCTTTTCGGCCAGACGCGCGGCGATCTCTTCCGGCTTGCGCGATGCATTGGTGAGATAACCAGTCGCCTGCATCGTTTCGCCGATATGATCGGCCAGGCCATCAAGATTGCCGCTGACAAGCATCGCTTCCAACTCGTCAGAAAGCGGTGCGGACGTCTTCGGCGATGCCAATTCGCCAAGCAACTTCTTCAACTGATCGGTATTGCCAAAGGCATGGACAAGCCGCTTCTGCCAGCCTTCCGGCAGGCCAAGCGCCCTCACCACGGATTCAAACACGGCCTGATCACCCAGCGTAATGGCCATCGGCGCACCGGGAAGCGCCAGCCGAATGCTGGCAACCGCATCGTGAACGGCACGCGCATCGGCGCTTGCCAGATCGCTGTCGCCAAGGTCTTCAATGCCAGCCTGATAAAACTCGTTGCTGCCCGCGCGTTGCTGGCGGAAAACCTGGCCCAGAGAGCCATAGCGCTTCGGTGTACCGGTGGCGGTTTCAATATGCTGGCGGCAAACCGGAATGGTGAATTCTGGACGCAGACAAAGGCTCTCGCCCCGCTCGCTCTCGGTCAAGAAAATCCGCCGCCGCAGGTCTTCACCCGTAATGTCGAGAAAGGGTGCCGCTGGCTGGATCACCGGCGTGTCAACGCGATGCGCGCCCGCTTTTTCAAAGAGCGCAAGCAACTCGCTGGAAAATGAGGGCAGGTTGGTGAGAGGCACGATCAAGCCTCCATCTTTCTTCTCACCTTGGGGAGAAGATGCCCAAAGTGCGGATGAGGGGTTTTGTTGAAAGGCGATTGGGAACCCCTCATCCGGCCTTTCAGGCCACCTTCTCCCCAAGGGGAGAAGAGGGGGTAAGCGGACTGAGCCGCGCATCGGTTCTCAAACGCTTCCATTTCAAAATCCGCACTCATATCAACCCTGCCGCTTCCGATCTTCAGCTTGAGCTGCCAGAATTTCCTTCACCTTGGCCACAAGCTCGGCCTCGGGCACCACTTCCTGTGCCACGCGCGCCTCGCGCCATTCGGTGTTGTCGGTAATCTCGCCGGAAAGGCGCTTGCCCTCAATCAGATCCTTGATCTGCACTACGCCCTCAGCGCGCTCATCGCCACCCTGAATAATGGCAATGGGGCAGCCGCGACGGTCGGCATATTTCAGCTGGTTGCCGAATTTCTTCCAATTGCCCTGATACATCTCGGCGCGAATGCCTTCATTGCGCAGCGATTGTGTGAAACGCTGATAGCGGCCCATCGACTCCGCATCACCATCCATAACGGTCACGAGAACCGGCTCGATCACATCAGCCGTGCCAAGTTTGCCAAGGTTCTTCAGCGCCGTCATCAGGCGCGAAACACCGATGGAAAAGCCCGTGGCCGGAACCGGCTGTCCCATGAAGCGCGAAACAAGCCCATCATAACGCCCGCCACCGCCAACAGAGCCGAAGACAACCTTCTCGCCCTTTTCATTGGTGACGTCGAAGAGCAGTTCGGCTTCGTAAACGGGGCCGGTGTAGTATTCGAGACCTCGGACCACTGAAGGGTCGATCTTGATTCGATCCTCCTCATAGCCCGCACTCTCAAACAACCGGCGCATGCGTCCTAATTCGTGCAAGCCATCGTAAAGAATATCAACATCCATTACGTTTGGATACCCGGTAGGGAAGTTGCCCTGGAGGTGTGAGCTTTCACCCTTTTCACCCGAGTCGATTATCAGTTTGAAATCGAACATGCACAGCAGTGCCTTGATCTGGCTGTCATCCAAACCGGCACCCTTGGTGAAGTCACCGGACTCATCCTTGCGCCCGCCACCAAGTAGGAGCTTCACACCTTCGATGCCAAACTTATCGAGCTTATCAATCGCCCGCAGCACAGTCAGCCGCTGCCCAGCCTTGTCATCACCACCAAGCCCAATCGCCTCAAGCGCACCATCCAGAACCTTGCGGTTGTTCACGCGGATCACATAATCCCCGCGCGCAATCCCAAGCGCTTCCAGCGTGTCAGCCATCATCATGCACATTTCAGCATCGGCCTGCACGCCCGGAGCGCCCACGGTGTCGGCGTCAAACTGCATGAACTGGCGGAAACGGCCCGGTCCGGGCTTTTCGTTGCGGAACACATAGCCTGCGCGATAGGTGCGGTAGGGCAGCTGGATTTCCTGGAAATTTTCGGCCACATGGCGGGCAAGCGGCGCGGTTAGGTCGTAGCGAAGCGACATCCACTGCTCGTCATCGTCCTGCAGTGAGAACACGCCTTCATTCGGGCGGTCGGCATCTGGCAGGAATTTGCCGAGCGCATCGGTATATTCAAACAGCGGCGTTTCAACCGGGTCAAAGCCGTAGCGTTCGTAG
>JBNKQT010000199.1:0-4874 GCA_050297115.1 Ensifer sp.
TTCCGTCAACCAAAACCCACATACCCAAAACACCGTCCCAGGCACCAAAGTCACAAACCGTAACTCTTAAGATTTTGCTAGAGCGAAGGAGGTCGTCGCCAGCAGCGCCGCCGCCCTCGTCAGTGATTGGGCTTATAGAACTGACCCCCTCGAGGAGTCAACAACGATTTTCAAAAAAGTGTCATTTTTTTATATCATATTGAAACTAAACACTTTTCTTTTCCGGCGTTGCATTTCGACAGTTTAACGAATGCTTAAACGCAGCCAAACGCTGAAATCTGCTCAAGGAAGAGGCGTCGGACGGTTACTGTCCAAAAAATAGCCGTGTTTTTGAGTGCGCCAAAGGTACTATTTCTGTCCATAAACGCTTTTCCTTGCAAAGAATGCTAAATGCCGCCAAACCAAAACCGCGTTTGAGAGGCCGCACCCCGCATGAACCAGAGACTGATCAAATCCGATCTTCCCCAGCTTCCCATAAGTGAAGCGCTACCTGCATTGCTTGATGCATTATCCAGTCGTGAGCAGGCAATCTTGTGTGCCCCTCCTGGTGCCGGCAAAACCACAATCGTGCCCCTTGTGCTGCTTGATGCGAACTGGATGGAAAAAGGCCGGATCATTCTCCTGGAGCCAAGACGGCTGGCGGCACGTGCCGCTGCCCAGCGAATGGCGGACCTTATCGGCGAACCGGTCGGACAAACTGTCGGCTACCGCATGCGGCTCGATAGCAAAATATCGTCGGCAACGCGGATAGAAGTCGTCACTGAGGGTGTATTCACCCGCATGATTTTGGATGACCCCTCGCTTGAAGGTATTGGGGCTATCATATTCGATGAATTCCACGAACGTTCGCTGGATGCGGATTTCGGGTTGGCGCTGGCTCTCGATGTACAACAAGCTCTGCGCGATGATCTGCGCATTATCGTGATGTCGGCTACTTTGGATGTCGACAAACTGAAATCCGTTCTGCCCTCGGCCCCGGTTGTCGAGAGTAAAGGACGGAGCTTTCCAGTTGAGATACGCAACGAGGAGCGGCCTTCCGGAGAGCGGATTGAAGATGTTGTTGCAAAGGCGATTATGAATGTGCACCGACAGGAAAGCGGCTCTATTTTGGCTTTTTTACCGGGTCAGGGTGAAATTGCCAGAACAGCTGAGCGGCTTGAAGGTTGCTTCGGCGAGGACACGATTATTGTACCGCTTTACGGCAATCTTTCCAAGGAAGCGCAGGATCAGGCAATTCGGCCAGCCAGGGCCGGAACGCGGAAGGTCGTGCTGGCGACATCAATTGCAGAAACATCCATAACCATTGATGGTGTGCGTATCGTTATCGATTCAGGTCTGCAACGCCTGCCCGTTTATGAACCCTCAACAGGGATGACGCGTCTTGAAACCGTTCGTGTATCCCGTGCCGCAGCAGACCAACGGGCCGGTCGCGCGGGCCGAACGGAACCGGGCATGGCATTGCGACTGTGGCATGCCGGCCAAACGGCGGCTTTACCAGCACATACACCACCGCAGATATTGTCGTCCGATTTGACCGGCTTCATGCTCGACTTGGCCTCTTGGGGTGTTGCCAGACCGGAGGAACTTTCATTTGCAGACCAGCCACCCGCACCGGCCATAAAAGAGGCGCGCGCGCTCCTGTCGTCTTTAGGCGCTCTTGATGACAATGGCGGGTTGACGGCCAAAGGCAAGCAGATGCGGCAACTGGGACTGCCCCCGCGCCTTGCGGCAATGGTCGTTGCAGCAGCCGATCGAGGCGAAGCGCAGCAAGCGGCAAAATTGGCTGTTCTACTTGGGGAACAGGGGTTGGGGGGCAATGCGCTTGACCTCGATGTTCGCCTTCGTGGCTTTGAAGGGGATCGCAGTCCACGTGGGCAGGCAGCCCGGGGATTGGCTCAGAAAATCGTGGCTACGGCCCACGGTGACAAAAAACAGAATTCAGCACCACACGCTGGCGCTCTATTGATTGACGCTTTCCCCGATCGAATAGCATTTCAACGTGGTGGGCATGGTCGATTTGTGATGGCAAATGGGCGCGGTGGTGAAATTGCGCCCGAAGAAGCGTTGGCAGGAAGCAACCTGATTGTCGTTGCGGATGCGACTGGCAGAGCCGGAAAAGCCCGCATCCTTTCCGCCGCAGCGATTTCCCGCAGTGATATTGAAGAAAGGCTGCCAGGCGCCATTACATCTGGTGAACAAGTCTATTTCGATCGCCAGAGCCGTCAGGTTCGTGCCCGCAAATCGACGCGCCTGGGTGCCATTGTTTTTGACGAAACCCCTCTGCCAGCACCATCGGGCGAGCAGGCCGCGATCGCACTCGCTGAGGGGCTTCGTGAGCTTGGATTGAGTGTGCTCAATTTTGGCAAAGAGGCCGTTCAATTGCGGGAGCGAATGGGCTTCCTTCATCGCAGCCTTGGCGAAAACTGGCCGGACGTTTCCAATGACGCCCTTCTTGAGCGACTTGATGACTGGTTCGTTCCTTTTCAAACGGGGGTGCGCAGTCTTGATGCCGTCACCCAGGCCAGTTTGAAAGACGGCTTGATGTCTCTGGTGCCATACGACCTGCAGCGGGATCTGGCGCAGCTGGCGCCGACCCATTTCGAAACGCCTGCTGGCCAGCGCCATCCCATTCGATATGACGGCGAAGAACCGGTTCTCTCCGTTCGTGTGCAGGAGCTTTTCGGGCTGCGGGAGCATCCCTCGATTGCAGGCGGCAGATGGCCGCTGCTTCTGGAGTTGACTTCTCCTGCCCACAGGCCCATCCAAACCACCCGGGATTTGCCTGGCTTTTGGGCCGGGTCGTGGAAAGATGTGCGGGCAGAAATGCGCGGGCGTTACCCCAAGCACCCTTGGCCCGAAAACCCTGCCGAGGCACAAGCCACACACAGGGCCAAGCCGCGGGGAACTTGATTGAAAGGCAACCAGCCAATGGCTGACATGATTTCCAATGAGGCAAAAAGCTTCCATTTTGGCGGGCGCATAAGGCTTCAAACGCTGATCCGCTTGCGCTGGCTTGCAGCAGCAGGCCAGACACTCACGATTCTTTTGGTTCATGTGTGGCTTGATTTTCACCTGCCCTTTGCAATGGCAGCTGCACTAATTGCCGCTTTGGCGGTCGTGAATATTGTGCTGACTGTGCGGCACCCGGCAACATACCGGCTGGCCCCCATGCCAACCCTTGCGCTACTGGGGTTTGATCTGAGCCAGATGGCCGCGCTGATCTATATTACGGGCGGACTGAGTAATCCGTTTGCGCCGCTGCTTTGCGTGCCGGTTATTATTTCGTCGGCTTCGCAGCCCATCCGCTACACGGTTGCACTGGGTGGGCTATTATTGCTTTTCATTTCGCTTCTGGCTTTTTCGCCCTACCCGCTTCCCTGGTATCCGGACCGCACCTTCACCATGCCGGCAGTCCTTTTGACCGGAACATGGTTTGCGATCCTTTCAATGACTGCATTTGCGGCCTTCTATGCCTACCGCGTTTCTGTTGAGGCGCGGCAATTGTCGGACGCGCTTGCTGCAACCGAGCTTGTGCTTCAACGCGAAAATCACCTCTCACAGCTGGACGGACTTGCAGCAGCAGCAGCCCATGAGCTCGGCACACCCCTTGCCACGATCAGCGTTGTTGCCAAAGAAATGGAGCGCGCGCTGGGTCAGGACGAGCAGTTCAGCGAAGACTTGCAGCTGCTCAGAAGCCAGAGTGAGCGCTGCAAGGATATCCTGCGGCGCCTGACAACACTTTCAACAGAGGGTGAAGCAAGCCTCAGACAGTTGCCGTTTTCATCACTTGTTGAGGAGGCCCTGGCGCCCTATCGTGAGTTTGGCATTGAGCTGAAACTTGTCGAACACTCCGCACGGGCAGGTGAACCGGTCTTTCGGCGCAACGCGGGTATAATCTACGGATTGGGCAACCTGATCGAAAACGCGGTCGACTATGCATCCGAGCGCGTGATCATCACGACTGAATATGATCCGGACCGACTTCAGGTCTGTATAGAAGATGATGGACCTGGTTATTCCAACGACATATTGCAGCGCATCGGCGAGCCTTATGTGACCTCCAGAGGCCAGTATGATAGTGCCGGTGGGCTGGGCCTCGGGCTCTTCATCGCAAAGACACTTCTTGAACGTTCGGGCGCAAAGCTTACATTCAGGAACGGTAAAAGTGGCGCAAAAGTGATTGTCGAATGGCCACGTAGTCGCATCGACGGTGGCGAAATGCTATCAACTGCCACAGAATAGGCTATCGGGGCAAAGGAAACGAATGACAATGCAAGATCAACCCCAGACAGAAGAAGATGGCGTGATCGGTCCTGATCCAACACTACTGCTTGTTGATGATGATGCCCCGTTTATTCGGCGTCTTGCCCGCGCCATGGAGGCACGTGGTTTTACAGTCGATACGGCGGAGTCTGTGGCTGAAGGCCACGCCAAGGCGAAGGCAAAAGCTCCCAAATATGCTGTCGTCGATATGCGGCTTGGTGATGGAAACGGTCTGGATGTTATCGAGACCATACGCAACAAGCGACCGGACGCGCGCATTGTTGTGCTGACCGGCTACGGCAATATCGCAACGGCGGTAAACGCTGTAAAACTGGGTGCAGAAGACTATATGGCCAAGCCCGCCGATGCCGACGATATATTTGCAGCCCTCGTGCGTGCACCGGGCGACAAGATCGAACCGCCGGAAAACCCTATGTCAGCAGACAGGGTTCGTTGGGAACATATTCAACGTGTTTATGAAATGTGCGACCGCAATGTTTCGGAAACCGCGCGCCGCCTGAATATGCACCGCAGAACGCTGCAGCGTATTCTCGCCAAACGCGCGCCCAAATAGGCGAGCCCTAATCGTCTCCGATCTCCAGTATCTTGCC
>JBNKQT010000200.1:0-6345 GCA_050297115.1 Ensifer sp.
AGAGCTTTCGTGTTCATGCCAGCCGTCGAACCATCATAAAGAATTTCGATTTCCTTGATGGCGCTCTGCGTCACCTGACCTACAAACGCACCAAGGCAATCTGCCAGACGGATAAAGGGTTTAAGGATCGGCGCTTCTTCAGCCGTGATCGACGGCATGTTGATCGCGTTCGAAACAGCACCGCGAACCAGATAGTCTGACATCTGCTCAGCCACCTGAAGCGCCACATTTTCCTGCGCTTCCGTGGTCGATGCACCAAGGTGCGGCGTGCACACAACATTGGGCAGACCAAAGAGCGGGCTTTCTGTTGCTGGCTCCGTTTCAAATACGTCGAAACCAGCACCGGCCACATGGCCCGATTTGATGGCTTCAGCAAGAGCAGCCTCATCCACAAGGCCGCCACGGGCGCAGTTGATGATACGAACACCCTTTTTGGTCTTGGCCAGAGCTTCAGCGTTCAAAATGCCGCGTGTCTTGTCGGTCATCGGCACATGCAAGGTAATGAAGTCAGCTTTTTCCAAAAGCTCCTCCAGCTCCACCTTCTGCACGCCCATTTCTTCAGCGCGCGCCTCGGAAAGGAAGGGGTCATAGGCAACAACATGCATCTTCAGGCCGATTGCACGTGCACAAACGATGGAACCAATATTACCGGCACCAATCACACCCAGCGTCTTGCCGGTGATTTCGACACCCATAAACTTCGATTTTTCCCACTTGCCAGCCTGTGTTGAGGTATCAGCGGCAGGAAGCTGACGCGCAACAGCAAACATCAACGCAATCGCATGTTCGGCAGTCGTGATCGAGTTGCAAAAGGGCGTATTCATTACGATGATACCGCGCTTGGAAGCTGCCGGAATATCAACATTGTCCACACCAATACCGGCGCGGCCAATCACCTTCAGGTTTTCAGCAGCAGCGATGAGCTTTTCGGTCGCTTTAGTTGCCGAGCGGATAGCCAGACCATCATATTTACCGATGATCTCTGCAAGTTTCTCTTTGTCTTTGCCAACATCTGGCATGAAGTCGACATCTACACCGCGATCGCGGAAGATTTGAACGGCGGTTTCCGACAATTTGTCAGATACGAGTACGCGAGGTGCAATAACAGGCCTCCTTAAAAGATGATTTCTTTGAATTTGTCGAGAGGCCCCGCCGGGTGTCGGCGGGGTTAAAGCAGGTATCAGGCAGCAGCCTTGGAAAGGGTGGCTTTCTGGGTCTCAAAAGCCCATTGCAGCCAAGGCATCAACGCTTCCATGTCGGAGGCCTCAACCGTCGCACCAGCCCAGATACGAAGACCCGAAGGCGCATCGCGATAGGCCCCGATGTCAAATGCGACACCTTCCTTGTCGAGAATACCTACCATACCTTTGGCAAAGGCAGCCTGCTCGGCATCATCCAGCGCCTGAACGTCCTTGTCCACGATCGACAGGCAAACCGATGTATTCGAAGCCGTAGCCGGATCCTTGGCCAGATTGGCAATCCAGTCATTGGCTGCAACAAAGTCTGCAATTACCTTGGCATTGGCATCAGCGCGAGCAACCAGCGCCTTCAACCCGCCAAGCGACTTGGCCCACTTCAGCGCGTCGAGGTAGTCCTCAACACAGAGCATGGAAGGCGTATTGATGGTTTCACCAACAAAAATACCCTCAATCAGCTTGCCGCCCTTGGTCATGCGGAAAATCTTCGGCAGCGGCCATGCAGGTGTGTAGTTTTCAAGACGCTCAACGGCACGCGGGCTGAGGATCAGCACACCATGGCCACCCTCGCCGCCCAGAACCTTCTGCCAGGAGAAGGTCACAACATCGAGCTTGGCAAAGTCGAGTTCCTGGGCAAAGGCCGCAGACGTGGCATCACAAATGGTCAGGCCCTTGCGGTCTGCCGGGATGAAATCCGCATTCGGAACCCGCACGCCAGATGTCGTGCCATTCCAGGTAAAAACGACATCACGGTCAAAATCGACATCGGCAAGGTTCGGCAGCTCGCCATAAGGCGCTTCGTGCTTGCGCACATCATCAAGCTTCAACTGCTTGACCACATCCGTCACCCAGCCGGAGCCAAAGCTTTCCCAAGCGACCATATCCACGCCGCGCTCACCAAGCAGCGACCACAGCGCCATTTCAACAGCACCCGTATCGGATGCCGGAACGATGCCAATGCGGTAATCCGCCGGCACTTCAAGAATTTCGCGAGTAAGATCAATGGCCTCTTTGAGCTTGGCCTTGCCAACCTTCGCGCGGTGCGAACGGCCGAGAGGCGCATCATTAAGAGCATCGAGCGACCAACCAGGGCGCTTCGAGCAAGGGCCAGAAGAAAAACGGGGATTATTCGGGCGCAAGCCCGGCATAGCGGTATCTGTCATCGTCTATCCTTCCAGATAGTTAGCCTCTCGTTGGGGAGAGGTGTCCCGCCGTCGTAACTATGTGAAGCGATGGGAGTCGTCAAGACAGAAATGGCGCATTGAGAAAATATTTTGACGCATGCGACACACTCGTCGCAAAAAGCAAAAAGCCCGCCAATGAAGGCGGGCCTTGAAAGCTTGGAGCGATCACAAAATCATTTGTAGACCGGCGGATTGTAAACCGGCGGCGGAATGTAGGCCGCCTGCGCGCAATCATCGCCAAAGGAATAACGCAGACCGGCACGGGCTTCGTGAATATGAAATCCACGGTCATAACCGGGGCCACCATTGGAGGCGTAGCCAAACATCTTGCCACCGGCAACGTTGCGGTAGCGGTAGCCAACATCTGCTTTAAGCTGGCAATTGATCTTGATCGAAGCACCCGCCATCAAAGCATAGGTAAAACGCCAGCTGCCGTGGCCGCCATGCGTAACCGTTGCATCACAACCACCACCATCATCCTGGCAGGCCGTGTTCCGCAAATCATTCCACTTCACATAAGTGCCACCGATACCACCACCAACATAAGGGGTGAAAATGCCGTAGGTGCCGAGGTCAACATAAGCATTGGCCATCAGGCTGAAGGCAGACATCGAAGCCAGATCGGTTGAGGTACAAGCCTCAAGCGGGGCACCGCACTGCCCGACAGTTGAACCGCGGAAATTGGCTTTGAAGTTATAGTCAGCTGTCACATCGGCGCGCAGCATGCTGGTGATCTGGTAGCCGACACCAACGCCAAGGCCGAAAGAGCTTCGCATACGCGCAGAGGAGAACGATGCCAAAGTGGCGTTCGAGCCCTGGAAATATTCAGCACCGCCAATCTTGTTATAGTTGAACGACGCATCACCGCGAAGATACCAACCGGAGGCTTCCTTCACTTCAACTTCAGGAATGTAAGTCGGCGGAGCCTCAATAACCGGAGGTTCATACAGGTCCGCCGCCTGCACGCCGGAAGCCATCAGCGCTGCCGAAAGGGCGCTTGCAAAGATCTTCTTCATAACCAACTCCAATGCCGGGATCCCCTGCCGAACACAAAGGTCATCCTTCATGGTTGGTCAAATTAGAGATGAAAGGTTAAGGGGTATTTAACTATGAATATTCACCATCTTTATTGGGTGAATATTAAGCCTGACTCCAAAAATGCAGGTATTATCGGTCCGCAAAAATAAAGGCCGGTTCGAAAACCAGCCTTTTGAATTCGTGGCCTCAAGTAAGGCCGTCAGCACAAGATCAAGCCGCAGCAGGGGCTGCCGCAATAACCCCGGCAAGTTCATTCACGATGCGGCGAACTTGTCCTTCATCATCACCCTCCGCCATCACACGAATGAGCGGCTCCGTGCCAGACGGACGAATGACAAGCCGCCCCTTGTTGCTCAGTTCCGCCTCAGCCGCGGAAATAGCCTCAACAACATCCTTCCGCTCCAGCGGACGACCACCGGAAATGCGAACATTTTTCAAAAGCTGCGGCACGGGTTCGAATTTATTGCAAAGCTCGCTCACGCGCTTTCCCGTGCGCTGAACACAAGCCAAAATCTGGAGTGCTGCAACCAGTCCATCACCTGTCGTGCCGAAATCAGAAAGCACAATGTGCCCGGACTGCTCTCCACCCACATTGAAGCCATGGCCCCGCATGTGTTCCACCACATAGCGGTCGCCAACCTTTGTGCGAGCCAATGTCAGACCCTGTCCCTGCAGAAATCTCTCAAGCCCCAGGTTAGACATGACGGTGGCGACAACACCCCCGCCCCGCAGCAACCCATCTTCCGCCCAGGTCTGCCCAATCAACGCCATCAGCTGGTCGCCATCGACAATATTGCTGTTCTCATCAACAACAATCAGGCGATCCGCATCGCCATCAAGCGCAATGCCGATGTCGGCGCGCACTTCGTTCACCTTGGCTGCCAGCGCCGCCGGGCTGGTTGAACCACAATTCTGGTTGATATTCCGGCCATCGGGCTGGTCACCAATAGTCACCAGATCGGCGCCAAGCTCCCAAAGCGCCAGGGGTGCCGCCTTGTAGGCCGCGCCGTTTGCACAATCGATGGCGATGCGCAGTCCGCTCAGTGTCACATCCTTGGGCAGCGTGCGTTTTACAGACTCGATATAGCGATAGATGTCGCCCTCAACGCGCTTCACACGACCAATATTATCCGGGGAGGCAAGTTGTGGATAAACATCTCCGTCAATCATGGATTCGATTCGCTTTTCCAAAGAATCGGAAAGCTTGTATCCGTCCGGGCCAAACAATTTGATGCCATTGTCCTGATACGGGTTGTGGGAAGCGGAAATCATCACGCCCAGATCAGCACGCAGCGAGCGGGTCAGCATGGCAACAGCAGGCGTCGGGCAAGGACCAAGCAGGAACACATCCATGCCGGCAGCGGTAAAGCCAGAAACCATTGCATATTCAATCATATAACCGGAAAGGCGTGTGTCCTTGCCAATCACCACGCGATGACGGTGTTCGCCATTGCTGAAAATCTTTCCCGCAGCAACACCAACCTTCATCGCCACATCAGGTGTCATGGGAAACATATTCGACTTGCCGCGAATACCATCCGTTCCAAAATACCGGCGTTCACTCATGTGAAAGCACCCCCGTCTTCCAACCTAAAATTATTTTTTCGCGCTTATAACAGCCAAAGAACATAGCCGCACGTAAATTACCGCAAACAATCATTACAACCCGTTACCAGATCATCTTTCCTGAAAGCTGAACCTGCATAATGAAAAGCCGCGCAGCGTAAACTGCGCGGCTTGTTCCACTTCAATAAGTGACCCTTATTGCGGTTGCGGTTCCATGCCGCCTTCAGGCTCGTCCTTATCATCCTTCTTCGCACCAGCACTCGGCACGGCAGAGCCACGGCTCGGCGGCGTGTCGTCGCCCATGTCGCGGGAGGGTTTCTCCCCTTTCAAAAGCTGCTGAATTTCGTCGCCGGTCAGCGTCTCATATTCCAGCAGACCTTCAGCGGTCGCAACAAATGCATCGTTGCGCTCTGTCAGAATGTGCTTGGCTTCATCATAGGCCTCATCGAGAAGACGGCGGATTTCATTGTCGATCTTCTGGGCAGTCGATTCAGACACATTCTTCTGCTGTGCAACTTGATGGCCGAGGAACACCTCTTGCTGGTTTTCACCATAGGCAACCTGACCAAGCTCGTCAGAAAAGCCCCACTGCGTCACCATGGCGCGAGCAAGCTTCGTTGCCTGCTCAATATCGGACGATGCGCCCGATGTGATGTTTTCCTTGCCAAACGTCAGCTCTTCAGCCGCACGGCCACCCATCATGATAGCAAGGCGCGAAACCATCCACTTATAGCTCATGGAATAGCGATCACCTTCAGGCAATTGCATCACCATACCCAGCGCACGACCGCGTGGAATGATCGTTGCCTTGTGAACCGGGTCAGCCGCTGGCACATTCAGCGCCACGATAGCATGGCCAGCTTCGTGATAGGCCGTCAGCTTCTTTTCTTCCTCTGTCATGGCAGAGCTGCGACGCTCCGCACCCATCATGATCTTGTCCTTGGCATCCTCAAACTCGAGCATGGTTACAAGGCGCTTGTTGCGGCGTGCCGCCATCAAGGCTGCCTCGTTTACAAGGTTCATGAGGTCCGCACCGGAGAAGCCTGGCGTACCGCGAGCCAACACCTTCAGGTCCACATTCGGCGCCATCGGCACGTTACGCACGTGAACCTTCAAGATACGCTCACGACCGACAATATCCGGGTTCGGCACAACAACCTGACGGTCGAAACGACCGGGACGCAGAAGTGCCGGGTCCAGAACGTCGGGACGGTTGGTCGCGGCAATCAGGATGATGCTCTCATTCGGTTCAAAGCCATCCATCTCAACCAGCAACTGGTTCAGCGTCTGTTCGCGCTCGTCGTTACCGCCGCCAAGACCGGCACCACGATGACGGCCAACCGCATCGACTTCATCGATGA
>JBNKQT010000201.1:0-6938 GCA_050297115.1 Ensifer sp.
CCACTGCAGTGCGCTGTGTTTCAGATTTTGCGCCAACATCAACCATGTTGGCGGCACCACTTTCATCAAGGTGGGTCAGCTTCAAATCAGTCATTCTGCGGCCTGA
Organism: Ensifer sp.; assembly: GCA_050297115.1. Classification (GTDB taxonomy): domain Bacteria; phylum Pseudomonadota; class Alphaproteobacteria; order Rhizobiales; family Rhizobiaceae; genus Ensifer_A. The sequence goes on from JBNKQT010000201.1 coordinate 107, forward strand.
TTTTCTGCCTGCCCCGTCAGCAACAACCTGGTTGCAGCCGTCACATCAGCCTGCCGCATGAGGCTTTCCCCCACCAGAAATGTGGAAATGCCATGAGCCTGCAAACGCTTGCAGTCATCATTCGTGAAAATACCACTCTCACCAACCAGCAGCCGGTCATCAGGCACCATCTTTGCCAGATCTTCCGAAACCGTAAGGCTGACTTCGAATGTTCTCAAATTGCGATTATTAATCCCGAGCAACGGCGAAGAAAGCTTCAACGCACGTTCCATTTCTTCCCGGTCATGAACTTCGACCAGCACATCCATGCCCAGCGAGAAGGCTTCATCTTCAAGCCGTTTCGCATCATCGTCCGAAAGGCTCGCCATGATCAGCAAAATCGCATCCGCACCCCAGGCACGCGCCTCGTGAACCTGATAGATTTCAAACATGAAATCCTTGCGCAGGGCAGGCAGAGAACATGCCTTGCGTGCCTCCGTCAGAAATTCAGGTGCACCTTGAAAACTGGGTGTGTCAGTAAGCACCGAAAGGCAAGCCGCTCCGCCGAGTTCATAGGCTTTGGCAAGAGCAGGGGGGTCAAAATCCTCCCGAATGAGTCCCTTTGATGGGCTGGCTTTTTTGATTTCCGCGATGAGGCCAAAAGCATTGCTATCACGCTTCGGCTTCAACGCACCGTAAAACCCCCGCGGTGGTTCCTGGTCCCGCGCCATAGCGGAAATTTCTGGCAAAGGAAGCCGCGCCATGGCTGCCGCTATCTCTTCACGTTTATAGGCCTCAATCTTTCGCAGGATATCTGTCATGACCAAATCTAGCTCTGTTTTCAGGAGTTGGAAACGGCAACAAGCTTGTCAAGCGCACCGGCCGCAGCACCACTTTCCAGCGATTCAGTTGCCAGCACCATCGCTCGAGAAATATCCGAAGCCATGCCAGCAACGACCAACGACGCTGCGGCATTGGCCAATGCAATGTCACGATAAGCATTCTTCGCACCCTCCAAAACAGCGCGCAAAGCTTTTGCATTTTCTTCCCCATTGCCGCCCCGAAGAGAATCGATCGTTGCCTCGGCGACGCCAAAGTCTGCAGGCGTTACGGTGAAGGATCTGATTTTCCCGTCCTCAAGCGCAGCAACTTCGGTGGAACCTGTCGTAGTGATCTCATCAAGACCCTGGCCATGGACAACCCATACCGCGTCTGCGCCAAGATCCTTCATGACTTCTGCAAGAGGAAGGACCCATTGGGGCGAAAAAACGCCCAGCAATTGACGTTTCACGCCAGCAGGGTTGGACAGCGGACCAAGAAGGTTGAAGATCGTACGGGTTCCCAGCTCCACACGGCTCGGCCCGACATGTCGCATCGCCGAATGGTGGAGCTGCGCAAACATAAATCCGATGCCAGCTTCTTTAATGCAGCGCGAAATCAATTCCGGACCGATGTCGAGCTTCACACCCAACGAGGTCAAAGCATCAGCAGCGCCCGAAGCAGAACTCAAGGCACGGTTACCGTGTTTGGCAACAGGTACACCCGCTCCAGCAACAATCAGCGCGGCAAGAGTGGAGATATTGTAAGTCTTCATTCCATCGCCACCGGTGCCTACGATATCAATCGCGTCAACTGGCGCTTCCACCTTCAGCATCTTTTCACGCATGACACCCACGGCACCGGCAATTTCCGGCACAGTTTCGCCACGAACCCTCAACGCCATCAGAAAGCCGCCGATTTGGGACGGGGTTGCTTCACCAGACATCATGATACCAAAAGCTGCAGCAGATTCGTCGCGCGTCAAAGCTGCGCCGTCCGCCACCTTTGCGATGAATTCCTTGAAATCAGCCATAATTCACCTCACACAATCAACGCACCATGGCCTGCTGGCCCAGCGTTGTATTTATCTGAACGCCAAAAGTACTCTGCAACTCCGAAACCACTTGGTCCAGAATGTCATCGCCTGCCGAATTTGCCAGTCTTTCGGCTTGCCCCGCATCAGCGCTCAGCGGATCGGCTGCCATATTGGTACCAATTGAGGTTACCACCATGACCAATTGCGCCGTATCGTCCGCGCTCGGCGCGTTGGCTGCATAGCCGTCGCCTCCGCCAAATGCCGCAGCGATAGCCTGGCGTCCGAATACCGCATCTTCGGAACCCGAGCGCATCAGGCTGGATTTCGTGTTCACAGTCAGTCCAGCTTCACTGGCAACCTCTTCAAAGCTTTTCCCACCCTTGATGTCATCAAGCAGGGCCTGTGCCTTCGTTTCAAGAGCGTTCGCGGTTGCTTCTGCCATCCAGTCTTCCATCACCTGATCGCGCACTTCATCAAGCGTGCGATCACGGTCGGGCGTAACATCGTTGACCTCAAACCAGAGGTAACCATCGCGCCCGATATTGATCGGCAGGGCTTCCACACCGATTTCGGTATCGAAAACCTTTGCAAGCAAATTATCTTCGTCCGGCAGGTTGGCAACCTTGTTACCATCCATATCCAGGCCCTGCGCATCGGATGCAGCAACGGTTTCCGGGGTCAGGCGCAGCTGTTTTGCAGCCTCTTCAAGTGTGGCTCCACCAGCGCGGGCGTCCTCATAAGCATCATGAACATTCAAAATTTCATCCGTCGCCAGCGTCAAAGCCAGTTCGTGACGGATTTCATCCTTGACCTCATCATAAGTTTTAGTGTTCTCAGCCTTGATTTCACTTGCGCGCAGAATGACTGCGCCAAAGCTTCCGTCCAGGGCAGGGCTCGTGCCCCCCTCGGCATCTATAGCAAAGGCCCCATCAACAATCTGGGCGTCAGGAAACGTACTTTTCATGAAATTGCCGAGACGTACATCGGTGGCTGACTTTCCCTCTTCCGCGACAAGTTCGTCAAACGTTATGCTGCCAGATGCCAGTCGTTCTGCGGCTGCATCTGCGGCAGCCCGGTTGTCGAAACGCAACTGATCGATAGTGCGGCTTGCTGGTGTCGTATAACGGGATTTGTTTCTCTCGTAGTCAGCAACAACATCCTGCTCTGCCACGGCTGCCGTATCAATGATGTCTTCGGGCTCAAGCTTCAAATAGGTAAATGCACGGTATTCCGGTGCGCGGTAGTTGCCTTTGTTCGCATCAAACCAGGTCTGCAACTGCGACTCCGAAGGAGGCGAAACCGGATCAATGTTACCAGAAGAAAGCAGAATATAGTCCACATCGCGGATCTGATTTTGGTATTCCGAAAGCGCATCCTTCAAAACAGCGGGCGCCTCAAAGCCATTTGCTACAGCGTCGACAATCTGGCTGCGCACAGCAACCTTGGACTGGCTTTCAATATAGTCTGCTTCAGTCAAACCCGCATTGGCCAGAACATTCGAGAACGTATTACGGTCAAACTGCCCGTTAGGGGCGCGAAAAGCCGGCTCTTCGGCAATCGTTTGAGCAAGCCGGGCTTCGGAAAGGCCAAGGCGCATATCCGCTGCAAGTTCGTCGAGGGCAGCCCCTGCGGCAAGCTGGGCATAGACCTGGCGGTCAATGCCAAATGCGCGTGCCTGCTCTGTGGTCAGCCGCGTACCCAGCTGCTGGGAAACAAGTGCCAGTTGACGCTCATAGGCCAGGCGAAATTCACGCACACCAATGGACTGATCACCCACGGTCACCACTGCGGTTGGGGCGCTTGTCAAAAGAGAGCTTGATATCCCCCAAACACCGAAGGAGCCGACAAGAAGAACAAAAAAGATCTTCGCAACCCAAGTCTGGGCGCCACGCCGCAAAAGGTCCATCATTTGAACAGTTTCCTCAAAATTTCATTCGCGAACGTCGTCCGCAACTTCGTTTGGGCCTCCTTAAAGGAAATCATGACAGAAATGAAGGCGGGAAGGGCAAATTGGCGCCAAAACAGTCAACCTAATTCACCCTTCTTCAAATAGACGTACCGAACACGCAGAATTCCCCTTGCAAAACAGAAAAGATTCAAGCATGAAGGCGTCCACCGGATGGGTGGCCGAGCGGTTTAAGGCACCGGTCTTGAAAACCGGCGTGCGTGAGAGCGTACCGTGGGTTCGAATCCCACCCCATCCGCCATTTTTGCAATCGTATTCCGCATAAATTGCTCCGCACGAGGGGGCATGGCATGTCGCTTAATGCGACTGCCTTTCCGCGTCGAACTTTGCTAAAAAGGAGAAGAATCAAAAGGCCGGAATCGATGAATCAGATGGAAATCGCTGTCATTCTTCCTTGTTTCAATGAGGCAATATCCATCCGCCGGGTGGTGACAGAGTTCAAAGCCGCGTTACCACACGCGGCAATATTCGTGTTCGATAACAATTCCAGTGATGACACGCGCACTGAAGCTGAGTCCGCTGGTGCAATTGTGCGGACAGTCAAAGCCCAGGGTAAGGGCAATGTGATCCGCCAGGCTTTTTCACTCATCGACGCAGATATCTACGTCATGGCCGACGGAGACGGCACCTATGACAGCCAAAGTGCGCCAAGGCTTGTTCAAGAGCTGCTCGAAAACGATGCCGACATGGTTGTTGGCATTCGTCGACATTCACAAACAGACGCCTATCGCATGGGTCACCAAACCGGCAACAAACTCTTCAACTGGTTTGTCGGCAACCTCTTTGAAAGCAAACTGACAGACATATTTTCAGGCTACCGCGTACTTTCGCGCCCCTTTGTAAAGTCGCTGCCCGCGCTGGCAGAAGGCTACGAAACCGAGACCGAAATGACCCTGCATGCCATTGAGCTGAGACTGCCGGTCAGTGAAATCGAGACGACCTATGGAGCGCGCGCCGAAGGCGACAAGAGCAAATTGAACACCTACCGAGATGGCCTGCGAATCCTTGCCTACGTGTTCCGCATCCTCAAACAAATGCGCCCGTTTTATCTCTTTTCCGTCATCGCCAGCATTTTTGCCGCGGTCTCACTTGGCTTGGGTATCCCGGTTGTTGTTGAATTTCTTGCAACCGGCCTTGTTGAACGTTTTCCCACTGCAATAGCAGCGTCGGGCGTGATGATCATCGGCGTTATCAGCTTTGTCACCGGCATTATTCTCGACAATGTTGCCCACGCACATCGCGAACAGAAACGGTTGGCCTATCTTTCAATTCCACGTTTCAAATCAACAACATACTCCGATTTCATAACCTGGGAATAATATCGCACCCAGTCGGCGCTGGTCAGGAGTGGTCGCCATCGTGGGTTACGCCCCGATAGGCTTCATCACCCCAAACGCGTTGGACCTTCTCGTCGCGTCCGCATGCCTTGCGATAGCCCTTGTAAGCCGTTGAACGCTTCACGAAACCAAACCGGGTCCAGGTTCGCGCGTCACTCAAATAGTAATTTTGGTGATAATCCTCAGCGGCGAAAAACCGAGCAGGGGGCTCAATTGGTGTCACAATTGGCCTGCCCAACGCATTTTCGGCCCGTGTAACTGCAGATTTTGCTTCTTCAACCTGCCTCCCGTCCAAGGGGTAGATAGCACTGGAATAGGAGTATCCGCGATCACAAAACTGGCCACCTGCGTCCGTCACATCAATTGTGCGCAGAAAAACATCCAGAAGCTGTCCGTAGCTCAAAATATTCTCATCAAACTCAACATACACAGCCTCACGGTGACCACCCTTGGCATAGGTCTTGTAGGTCGGATTGGAGCTTTGACCTCCCGCATAACCGGACACGACGTCGAGAACACCTTCCACTGATTCCAGATCAGATTCCACGCACCAGAAACAACCTCCCGCCAAAATGGCGGTTTCAGCCCGCAAAGGCTGTTGAGCGACGAATGAGATCAAACCAGTGGCAACGACAGTGAGTAAAAGCCTGGACAAAGAAGACCCTCCAATTTCAGCCATTCAAAACTGAGAGGAGGGCTGCATGCAACTCAACAAAAATCGCATACAAACACGAAGGTGTGAACGCCAGGCATCCACAAATCCAATAGCACAAAGGGCTACAGCTCAGAGGGAATTCCGGCGCCGGGAGAAAGTCCGAGAAAGCCCCAGCGCGGCAACACCGACACCAAGCAAAGGAAGGCCCGCAGGAAGCGGCACCGACGTCACGGGCGCACGTGTGTAAGTAACCAAAGGCGAATTCCACAGCTTGGAATTAAAGAAACCACCAATCAGGCTCAGGCTGCTGCCAGACAACCAGAGAATCTCGTAGCTCAGTGAAATTTTGTCGTATTCCATACCATTGGAAAGCCCGCTCAATTGAAACAGGCCAACGTCGGCACAGCAACGCGTACCCGGTAGTTCAGTATCGCTCAGGACGCCCGCGCCATCAAGGCTGAGACCGAATGTAGCATTGTGTGCAGCGCTATTGCCGCCAGTCCGCTTTGGATTGAGAGGAAGCGTCACAGAAGGCGAGCCATTCCAGGTCCAAAAACCATTTCCCGCAGCAGAAAGAGTAAGGTCAAAATCATCGCCGACACCAAGAATCGTACCCGCCATCGTATCGGTTCCAACCTCACTCAACGTTGAACCGTCCCAAATAAACGAGAAACTGTAGCTCGCAGCATTGGCAGACGACGCAATCAAAAAAGCAATAGCTGTCGTGGCAAGAAATTTTTGCATATCAAATTACCTTATATCAAAATCGTGCGAATATTAGAAAACCATCAAACGGCTTGCAACTGCTAATTCCACTACCCATTAATCTATGGTTGAATTTAATACAATTACACCGACCACCTTTGCATTGCGCGCTCAGTGGCCAAATGACCTGCAAACTGTAAGTTATCTCCATTGGAGCAACACACATTCGACACCTAATGAGCGATCCCACACTAGATTTTTACAACACAAACGCAGCCAGATATGCAGACCATGAACGGCCGCCCAATCCAGGACTGAGATCGGAAGAGCGTCGT
>JBNKQT010000202.1:0-5415 GCA_050297115.1 Ensifer sp.
ACACTGAAAGTGGCCGTCAGAGAGCCCTTGTTATCGCCGTAATACCTGGGCGCTCCCGAAAAGCCAAAGCTGTCAGCAAAACCAAGAAGCAGTGTGTCGGCATTAACAGGTGCGTAGAATTCCTGGGCGGAGCCGGTGCCAGCCCCAGTCAGGCCGTCGCCGATAAAGAATGCCTGATTGAGGAGTGGTGCGAGTGATGCAAAGCTCGTTCCAATGGTCCCGAAATCAAGGGTGGCTGGCGCCGCACCCGACGGGGGATTGGTTGAATCGATAAAGACGCCAACAAGAAACATCGTGCCGGGGCCCTTGATGCCCGAGATTCCATTGAGGGAGGTCACATTCGTGTTGCCTCCAGCGCCATCTGGCGGCGCATTGGGCGTGCTGCTGCAGCAGTTCGTCGCGCCTGTCACAGACAGAAACGTCAACACGTTACCAGCCCCTGCTGAAAACGAATAGCTCTGCGGAGCAGTACTGAACCCGTTGCCCGGCAGGCCGGGACCATAAATTGCGTCAGTTCCCGCAACGGTCAAGCTTGCTGCGTTGGCCGAACCTGCAGCTGCAAAAGCAATAGTTACTGCTAAAATAGCTTTCTTCATCTTATTTCCCCAACATACAAAGTTAATGAAAAACTAATTTAGGGTAAATGATCAACGCTGTTCCGTCAACAAAACGGGCGTTTTTTTGGCCTTTAGGTCAGGCAAGCGGACATAAAAAAGCGGCTAGTTTCTATAGGGGCAGCGTCAAAATTCAAACTGAGATACTACCGGTTTTTCAGAGGCCTACGGCCAAGAAGCGAGGCTTCCAACTGAGGCGTTACCTTAGTCTTTCACCAGAGCTTCACGTACGTCCGTGATAGAGTCGTCCAGAAGCGCTTGCATGCGCTCCTTGGCAAGCAAACTGTCGCGCGCCTTGATGGCTTCGGCTACCGCACCATGCTGGGCAAGGCGCACTTCCTTGATTACCTCAGCACCGCGCCAACTTAGCTCAAAGGATGAAATCATCGCCGCCTGAATGAGGGCGGAGAATGCGTTGATGAAGGGGTTTTTCGTGGCGCTGAGGATAGCAACATGGAAGTTGAAGTCGGCATCCACAAGGTCATGTTCATTTGTGGCATTATCGACCATGGCCTGAAAGGCTGCCTCGATATTCTCCATGTCGTCTTCTGTGTGCAGTTTTGCGGCCAGTTCGGCAGCACCCGGCTCCACAAGGCGGCGCAGCCCATAGAGATCGGCGGCAATTTCGCCAGCGGGCAGAATTTGCAGGTGCCAGCTCAAGACTTCCGGGTCCAGCATGTTCCAGTGGGTGCGGGCGCGCACGCGGGTTCCCACTTTGGGGCGGGCAGCCAACAGGCCTTTGGCGGTAAGTTTGGAGTAGGCTTCGCGCAGTGCCGTACGCGATACCGAATAGCGTTCGCGCATTTCAGCTTCAGCGGGCAAAAGGTCGCCCGGCGCGAAGGCGCCACCAACGATTTCGCGGCCAATCATATTGACGACATTTGAGCTTGCCGAAGAGCCTCCAAAAGCAGCGAGGGCCTGCTGGCGCAGTTTCATCTTGCTGCCCGGGGCATGCAAATGCATTTTGCTCTTCAGTGTCACGTTCGCCATATCCTCAATTACACGGTCAGCCGCCTTTTATATTAAATGAGCTGACAAGAAACCTGTGTAGCACAATGAATGCGAATAATAACATTCCGCTGATGATCAATATCCACGCGGAATTGAGCGATCCGTCAAAGATAATGAGGGTGGAGATAAGGCCGAGGATCATGCCGCCAAAGAGCGTGCCTGCCACCATACCCACACCACCGGTCAAGAGCGTGCCGCCAAGAACAACGGCGGCGATGGCCGAAAGCTCCAGTGTGGAACCTGCAAGCGGATAGCCGGAGCGGGTGTAGAAGGCATAGACCACACCGGCGAGGGCCGAATAGAAACCACCGAGTGCGTAGATCATGACGGTTGTTTTGCGGATGTTCACGCCCATCAGGCGTGCGGATTCCTTGTCGCCGCCCATGGCATAAACATTGGTGCCGAAGCGGGTGAAATGCGCGATGAAAATGCCAATGCACAAGCTTATCAGCATGACGATCGCAGATGCCCTGAGCCAGCCTTTACCGGGCAGGTGGATTTTCATTGAGTTGTAGGTGGAAATAAAATCGTGGTGGATCGGTACGGAATCGAGCGTTACCATGAAGCTCAAACCACGCAGCAGGAAAAGACCCGCCAGCGTGACGATGAAGGGCTGGATGTCGCAAAAGTCGATAATGAAGCCTTGAGCCGCGCCAAAGGCGATACCGAAAAGGATCATGACTGCGGCGGTGGCCAGTGGGTGCCAGCCGAGACTGTCCAGCACGGCCATGCACACGCCCACAAAGCCGATCATGGAGCCAATGGAAAGATCAATACCGCCGGACAGGATGACGAATGTAGCGCCAATGGCTGCGATGATGATGAAAGAATTGTCTGCCAGAATATTGCCCAGCACAAGAGTGGACAGGAAATTGCGATACATGGAGCCGCCGATCAAAAACAGCGCCAGGAAAACCGCGATTGTGGCTGCCAGCGGAAGATATTTACGGTTCATCATGCCTGCCTCGAAAGCGGATTGGAGATCAGCGCGCGCACATTTTTCGATTGCAGCAGCAAAACGAACAGTACAACCAGCGCTTTGATGATGAGGTTATATTCCGGCGGCAGGCCGGAGATAAGGATCGACGTGGTGAGCGCCTGAATAACCAGCGCGCCAATCACCGTCATGCCGAGATAAATGCGACCACCGGAGAGCGACCCGCCGCCGATAACGACGGCGAGAATAGCGTCAAGCTCAATATACATGGCAACCGAAACGGGGTCGGACGTATGCGTGTCGGCCGTCAGGATAATGCCAGACCATCCAGCCATCAGGCCGCAAAGCACATATGCAAAGAAGATGATGAGCTTGGCGTTGACACCGGCGAGCGCTGAGGCTGCCGCATTGCCGCCCACGCTTTCAATGAACAGGCCGAGTGCCGTTTTGCGCAAGACTAGCCACAGTGCGATGAAAATGCCGACAAAGACGATGATGCGCGTAGGGATGAGCCAGATATGGCCGGTGGAAAGGCCCTGCAGCAATGCGCTTTCGAAGCTCGGATCAGTGCCACCATAAAACAGGTTGATCAGCATGCCAATGCCACGGCCAGACACCATGAGGATGAGCGTGGCAATGATGGGCTGGATGCCGAGGCCCGCCACCAGCATGCCATTCCACATGCCGCAGGCAATGCCGGCACCCAGCGCCATCAGGAGGATTGCGAAATGATTGTCGCCCGCGTGAATGCGCCACGCGATAACCGCACCCGCGATTGCCACAATGGAGCCGACCGACAGGTCAATGCCCTTCGTGCCGATAACAACAGCCATGCCAAGCGCGATGAGAGCGGTGGGCACTGCGCGGTACAAAATGTCGATCAGATTGCCAAAGAGGCGACCTTCCACGATGCGGATTTCGTAGAAATTCGGCGAGATAAACCCATCCACAACGAGGATGACGGCGAGAGCCAGGATGGGCCAGATAGCGCGGTTGCCCGCGAGTTTTTGAGCCCATGTGTTTTGCGTTTGCTCAGACATTCTCGTCCCCTGCAATCATTTGAATAATCGTGTCGCGTTTGATGTCTTCGCCGGAAATTTCGCCAATCTTTGCGCGGTCACGCAACACCGCGACTCGGTCTGATGAGGCGACGATTTCATCCAGTTCTGATGATGCAACGAGAAGGGCAAGGCCACGTTCGCAAAGCTCGCGAATAAGTTTGATGATTTCAGCATGCGCGCCCACATCAATGCCGCGTGTGGGTTCATCGAGCAGCAGAATTTTGGGGTCAGAAGCAAGTGCGCGTGCCAGCACCACCTTCTGCTGATTGCCGCCGGAAAGCTGGCCCACCGGCTTGTCCGCATCGGGCGTGGCAATGGCAAGTGCTGCAATCATTTCGTCAGCAATGCGGGCTTGCTCCTTGTAAGGAACCCGCGAAAGCCAGCCGCGCTTGGCTTGCATGGACATGATGATGTTTTCGCGAATGGAAAGGTCACCCACAAGGCCCTCGGTCTTCCGGTCTTCCGGGCAAAAGGCCATGCCGGAATTGAGCGAATGGCGGGGTGAGGCACTGGTGACCTTTTTGCCGCTGATTGTGAGCGAGCCGCTGTCGTGTTTGATTGCGCCGAAGATGATTTTGGCAAGCTCTGTGCGGCCGGAACCAAGCAGGCCGGAAAGGCCCACGGCTTCGCCTGCGCGCAGCGTGAGGTCGAATGGCTGAAGCGTGCGGCGGCGGCCAAGATTTTCAGCCACCAGAACGGCTTCGCCTTTCTCCGCATTGCTTTTTGCGGTGAAGGCGGCTTCCACTTCGCCCAGTTCACGACCGATCATCATGGAAATGAGATCGGAGCGGGAAATGTCAGCGGCAAGGCTGGTGCCGACCATATTGCCGTTGCGCAGCACCGTTATGCGGTCTGAGATTTCGTAGACCTGATCGAGGAAATGGGTAATGAAAACTATGGCGATGCCCTTGGCTTTCAAGTCGCGCATGATTTCAAAAAGGGCGGCGGTTTCGTGTGCGTCCAGGCTGGCGGTTGGCTCGTCCAGCACCAGAACCTTGGTATCATCATCCAGTGCACGCGCGATGGCGACAAGCTGCTGAATGGCAACCGAATAGGAGCCGACGGGCTGTTCAATGTCGATATCGAGTTTCAGGCGGGCGAGTTTTTCGCGGGCTTGCTCGCGCGCCTTGCGCCACGAGATGAAGCCGAAGCGGCCAGCGGTCTTTTCCAGTGTCAGGTTTTTCGTCACCGACATCGCAGGAATGAGATTTACTTCCTGATAGACGGTGGAAATGCCGTGTGCCTGGGCTTCGCCGGTGGTGTGGAAATGCGCCGGTTTGCCTTCAATGAGGATTTCGCCCGCATCCTTGGTGGCAGCTCCAGTCAGCACTTTGATGAGCGTGGACTTGCCCGCGCCGTTTTCGCCCAAAAGCGCATGCACCTCGCCGGGCATCAATTTCAAGTCGACGCCATCCAGTGCCTGAACGCCCGGATAAGATTTGCGAATACCGCGCATTTCCACGCGCGTCATGCTGTTGGCATGGTCACTCATTGGCCAGTCCCGCCCACATGGTCTTATTGTTGTTTTATGCAATCAATCTGCGTGTGCCGACATCCCGCCAAAGGGGCGGGATGCCAGAAAGAAGAACATGGGCTCTTCAATCAATCCTTCGCAGTGTGAAGGTCAGACGGGATCACGATCCACTTATCCAGTTCATGCGGGTTCTTCAGATAGTCGAGAACCACCGGATAGATGAATTTGCCCACAGCAGAGCGCAGCTCAACAGAGGCATTGGCCTCGCCGTTGGCAAGTGCGTCCTTGATGGCTGGAACATAATCCACCGAGACCATC
>JBNKQT010000203.1:0-4572 GCA_050297115.1 Ensifer sp.
ATGACGATGACATTGCCCTTGTAGAGCTTCAGCGTCACTTCGCCTTCCACATGTTCCTGGCTCTTATCGATGGCAGCCTGCAGCATTTCGCGCTCCGGCGAGAACCAGAATCCGTAATAGATCAGCTCGGCATAACGCGGCATCAACTCGTCTTTGAGGTGGGCAGCACCGCGGTCGAGCGTGATGGATTCAATTGCACGATGCGCGGCAAGCAGGATTGTGCCGCCGGGTGTTTCGTAAACACCGCGCGACTTCATGCCTACGAACCGGTTTTCCACCAGATCGATACGGCCAATGCCGTTGTCATGACCGTATCTGTTCAGCTCTGTCAGCAGAGTTGCCGGAGACATCTCGACACCATTGATAGAGCAGGCATCGCCCTTGCGGAATCCAATCTTGATAATAGTGGCCTTGTCAGGCGCGGCTTCCGGTGAAACCGTGCGCATATGCACATATTCAGGGGCTTCCTGTGCCGGATCCTCAAGAACCTTGCCCTCGGACGACGAATGCAACAGGTTCGCATCCACAGAGAACGGGGCCTCGCCACGCTTGTCCTTGGTCACCTGAATCTGGTGCTTTTCAGCAAAATCAAGCAGGTCGGTACGGCTCTTGAAATCCCAGTCACGCCAAGGGGCGATGATCTTGATGTCCGGGTTCAGTGCGTAGGCTGATAGTTCAAAACGAACCTGGTCGTTGCCCTTGCCGGTCGCACCATGAGCAATCGCATCGGCACCGGTTTCGCGAGCAATCTCGATAAGGCGTTTGGAAATCAACGGGCGGGCAATCGATGTACCGAGAAGGTAGATACCTTCATAAACGGCATTTGCGCGGAACATCGGGAAAACGAAATCGCGCACGAACTCTTCGCGCACGTCTTCGATATAGATTTCCTTGATGCCGGCCATCTCGGCTTTCTTGCGGGCCGGTTCAAGCTCTTCACCCTGACCAAGGTCAGCCGTGAAGGTGACAACCTCGGCACCAAGTTCAGTCTGAAGCCATTTGAGGATGATGGAAGTATCGAGACCGCCGGAATAGGCGAGAACGACTTTCTTTACGTCTTTGGGAAGCGCCATATTGTTCTGTCCACTGTCTGGCCGGAAAATACCGGAATTAAAAGCTCTGGCGGCCCTTTTAGCGCGATTATGGCTGAGTGCAAGAGGCAGCCACGCATGAGACCTTTGCAGAGGGCGCAAGCAGGATTTTTGTGGCCCTCACCTGTTGAAGAGGATAATCGTGATTGCGTCGAATGGATAAATGAGAATCGCAATGGATTTCCTGCCCAACCTCGCCACGCTTTCAGCCTTCAGCCTTGCATCATTGCTTTTGACGCTCACACCCGGGCCGGACATGACGCTGCAGATGAGCCGAGCCATACGCGACGGGCGAGCGACTGCATTTTGGGTGCTACTGGGTACAAATTTCGGGATATGCGTGCACACACTGCTGGTCGCCTTTGGTGTTTCAGCCTTGATCATCGCCTCGCCTGTAGCATTTACGATTCTCAAAACCGGGGGAGCCGCCTACCTTTTCTGGCTGGCGATACAGGCAATTTTCAAAGGCTCCACATTCAAGATGGGCCCCCACGCCAAGAAACCACAAAGGACCAGCGCCTTTTCTGCGCTCTTCAATGGCTTCTGGGTAAATATTCTCAATCCAAAAGTTGTGATTTTCTTCATGACCTTTCTGCCGCAATTCGTCTCGGCAGGTGATCCACATATCACTGGAAAACTTATCTTTTTAGGATTCTACTTTATTCTGGTCGCCCTACCCTTCGGCATCGCCTTCATCATAACGGCCGACAGGTTTTCGGCCTGGTTGATGCAGAACAAACGCGTATTGCGGACAATCGATTATACATTTGGCGGCGTCTTCTCGCTCTTCGCTGTGAAGATATTGATGACGCACGCGCGCTAGGTCACGAACCCATAATTGAGTTCGTGACCTAGTCAAAACTGCGGATTTGCCGCATCGGCCTAATACCGATACGTTGTAAAAATGACATAGGTCAGAATTTTTGAGCTGAGGGCTTGGAATCAACGCTGAGTTATATATATAGATGAAATCATATGTATAAAGGAGCTACCTATGCCAATTGACAAAGTTGTCCTCGCCTTCGCCGGTGCTGTTGTTCTCGCATCGCTGATACTGTCCATCTATGTCCATCCCGGTTTTCTGTGGTTGACAGCCTTTGTTGGCGCAAACTTGTTGCAGTCGGCATTCACCGGCTTTTGCCCGTTGGCTCTGATCTTGAGGAAGCTCGGCGTAAAATCAGGCGCAGCATTCTAAAAGCAAGGCAAACCTGTGGGGGTTAATATGCGTTATCTACCGATGCTCGGGCTTGTCTTGCTCGGGACAACCATTCTTTCAACAGCCCAACCCGTTCTGGCCGAGACGGTGACACTTGAACAGGCTACCATTCCAGAATGGAAAGCTGTTTATGGCCGCGTTGAAAGCCGCGATAATGTCGCGGCAAGAGCCCGCATCGGCGGCACAATTGTCGAACTCACCGTAACCGAGGGCGACAATGTGACAGCTGGGCAGCAGATTGCTGTCGTGAAAGACGACAAGATCGACTTTCAGATTGACGCAACAAATGCGCAAATCAAAGGCCTCGAAGTCTCACTTGAAAACGCGCAGGCTGACCTGGAAAGAACCCAGGCCTTGATCGAGCGCGGTGTTTCAACTGTGCAACGGCTGGACCAATTGCGCACGCAGGTGGATGTCCTCAACAATCAGATTGCAGCTGCCGAGGCACAACGCGCCGTAATTTCCGAACAGGAAAAGCAGGGTGCTATCCTTTCCCCTATTGATGGCAAAGTTCTGACTGTACCGGTCACCAAAGATGCCGTCATCATGGGCGGTGAGCCAGTTGCAACCATTGGCGGCGGCGGCTTCTTCATTCGCCTAGCGATACCGGAGCGCTATGAAGGCCTGCTTGAAGAAAGCGCCGAGATTCAAATTGGCGATAATACGACCGGCACCACCAAGGGTCGGCTTGCCAAGATTTACCCCGAAATCGACAACGGACGCATTATTGCAGATGTAGAGGTGGAAAACCTTGACACCAATTTTGTGAACACGCGTGTACTGGTTCGTCTTCCAGTTGGCGAGCGGCAGGCGTTACTCGTTCCCAAGGATGCTATTTCCACACATTTCGGCGTCAGCTTCGTAAATGTTTCCCTTGACGGTGAAACTGTGGAACGCACAGTCGTGCCGGGTCAGACAGTGGAATTTGAAGGCCAGGAAATGGTTGACATTCTGACCGGCCTGAACGCCGGTGACGAGGTTATCCTGCCATGAACGATCCAAATATCGGCATTGCCGGCGGCCTGACGCGCAGCTTTATCACGTCGCCGCTCACCCCACTCTTCCTGCTGGCCGCTTTCATGCTGGGCCTGGTTGCACTCGTCACGCTACCGCGTGAAGAAGAGCCGCAAATCTCGGTCCCGATGGTGGACATTCTGGTGCGCACGCCGGGCCTGAAAGCCCCGGATGCTGAAAAGCTTGTCACCGAACCGCTGGAAGCGATTGTCAAAAGTATCAATGACGTTGAGCATGTCTACTCGCAGACCAGTGACGAACAGGTCATGGTC
Organism: Ensifer sp.; assembly: GCA_050297115.1. Classification (GTDB taxonomy): domain Bacteria; phylum Pseudomonadota; class Alphaproteobacteria; order Rhizobiales; family Rhizobiaceae; genus Ensifer_A. Next base: position 3,594 of record JBNKQT010000203.1, read on the forward strand.
ACCGCACGCTTCCTCGTTGGCACCTCCGGCGATGCGGCCGTGTTGCGTATCCATGACAAGATCCGTGCCAATGCGTCCTCGATTCCCGTCGGCATTCCCGAACCTATGATCCTCGGCCGCACAATTGACGACGTGGCGATTGTCACGATGACGCTCACGCCGTCGATGGAAAAAGGTGCTGGCGTTGGCTCAGCGGATTTGACACGCGTTGCGCGGCAATTGCGCTCGGAACTTTCGCAAATCGACGATGTTGGATTGAGCTATATTGTCGGCGAAACCGAAGGGGTCATCCGCGTCTCTCCCAAACCTGAGAAACTTGCACTTTATGGTGTCACGCTTCAGGCGCTGGTGGGCAAGGTCACTATGGCAAACCGGTCATTCTCCACCGGCATGGTCCGTGATAACGGCCAGCAGATAGACGTTGTTGCAGGCGAAACGCTGAGCACACCGACCGAGATCGGCAATTTGGTCCTGACCACCCGCGACGGCCGACCAATCTATGTGCGTGACGTTGCAGATATCGCCTTTGCCACTGATACCAGCGAAGCCCGCGTTTCCACTGTTAGCCGCAATGCGGAAGGTGAAATTACGCGCGTACCCGCAGTCACCGTCGCCGTTGCAAAACGCGCTGGTGCCAATGCTGTGCTTGTGGCCGAGCGGATCATCGAGCACATGGAAAGCCTGGAAGGCAAACTTGTTCCCGAAAGCATGAGCGTGGAAATTACCCGCGACTATGGTGAAACGGCGAATGAGAAAGCCAACGAGCTACTCTTCCACTTGGGCCTTGCCACAGTATCAATCATCCTTCTGGTCTGGCTTTCAATCGGCTGGAAAGAAGCGCTGGTTGTTGCATTGGTTATCCCGGTCACAATTCTGCTGACCCTCTTTGCGGCCAATGTAATGGGCTACACACTGAACCGTGTGTCTCTCTTCGCGCTTATTTTCTCCATCGGCATTCTCGTTGACGATGCCATCGTTG
>JBNKQT010000204.1:0-3930 GCA_050297115.1 Ensifer sp.
TGAACAACCAGCATGACGGAAAGCATGGCACCAAAAGTGTATGCATAGTTCAGGTTGCGCGGAACCGGATAGGCAACGAAGCTGTCATAGACCATACGCGGCAGCGGAAGGCGCGCGTCGACCCATTTTTCAATGCCGGTCTTCGGTTCGTAAGTAGAATGTCCACCACTCATAATCAGTTATCCCCTCAACCGATCTTGATCGTCGTGTCGTTGATGAAGGAGAACTCCGGAATGTGGAGGTTCTCCGGCGCCGGACCCTTGCGGATACGACCGGCTGTATCATAAGCCGAACCGTGGCACGGACAGAACCAGCCACCGAATTCGCCAGACTGACCGAGCGGAATGCAGCCAAGGTGGGTGCACGAGCCGATCATAACGATCCAGTTTTCTTTGCCTTCACCTGCTGAACGATCAAGATCGTTAGCCGGTGCGTCGGCTGCCAGATTGGCGTTACGCGCAATCGGATCCTTCAGGTCATCAAGTGAAACCGCATTGGCCTCCTCAACTTCCTTGTCGGTGCGGTTGCGGATGAAAACCGGCTTGCCTCGCCATTTAACGGTCAAAGACATGCCCGGCTCAAGTGCGGAAACGTCGACTTCGATAGAAGCCAACGCCAGCGTTGAAGCGTCCGGACGCATCTGGTCGATAAACGGCCAGGCGGCAGAAACAGCGCCAACAGCGCCCGCCATACCGGTCGTCAGGTAAAGAAAGTCACGGCGAGTTGGCTCGCCTGATGCTTCGCTTGTGGTTTCGTGTTCGCTCACAGCTAATTCATCCCTCAGCAAAGGAAGTTCTAGTCACTAGGCCCCAGGAATTGGTCAAATGCAGCCGCACTTCGGCCACAGATTCCCCTCCAATCGGGCGCGTTCTATGCTTGATCGCAGATTATGTCCAGCCTTGACAAGACCATGTGGGCACAATGTCGCGGTAATTTTGCGATTGGTCATATTTCTACACAGTTTAAACGGTAACGAGCAATAGCGTCTGGCAAATGCCGCCACCCCCTAAAAACGGCGGGGATTCTTGTTGTCAGCCTTTCAACGACGCACTAGTTTAGCCACAGCCAACCCGGCACACTCATTTTTTTGTATTTTATGACCATATTTATACTGAATATTCTAACCGTCATAGTTGCCCTGTCAGCGCTGCGCTATGTCATGGATTTCTGGCTGTTTTCCATTGTCTACAGTTTTCAGACCCATATTGGCTTCCTGGTCGCACTCGCCAGTGTCGTCTTTCTGCTTGCGGGCAAACACAAACGCTATGCCGCAATTTTGCTTGCATGCGGCACATTGCTGGCCGGACACTCTCTCTTCATCAAGGGCTATTTCAACAAACGGCCTGTTGTCAGCGCAGAAGTACCGCGCTTCAAGCTGGTTGAATTCAATATGCTCTACAACAACACAGCCAATATTGAAGATGTCAAAAACTTCATAGCCAGTTCCGATGCCGATGCGATCTTCCTGCTTGAGGCAGAAACCATGCGCCAACACCTGGAAGCACTTGATGCAGCCTTCCCCCACCGGCTCGGCTGCGGCAACAAAACTTCAACCTGCGACCTGGTGATCCTGTCGAAACACCCAATCGAAGACGGTCGCTTCGACAATCTCAGCAGGCTTTGGCCACACCGCCTGGCCAAGGCTCAGGTCAATTTTGAAGGAAAGCAGGTCACGCTGGCGGCAACGCATTTGAGCAAACCCTACTTTGATAACTACCATTCAGGTGAGCTTTTGCAGCTCTACTACCGGCTGCGAAACGTCAAAGGCCATGTAATTTTGGCCGGCGACTTCAACTCATCTGTACTCGCACCCGACATGCAGAAGACAATCGAAATGCTTGATCTAAATTCTTTCCATGGCGAACCTGCCACATGGCCGGTCTCACTCGGGCCATTCGGCATCGGTATTGATCACGTCTTTGCCAGAGAGCCCGCACAGGTCGAACATCTGGAACGACTGGATAACAATATGGGCTCCAACCATTTCGGCCTTCGCGCCACAATCGCGCTCAATGATGAGTAAGCATCAAGGGTGATCAGCCTTTGGAAAAAGCGTCCTGCTGAGCATCATCACCGGCAATAAATCCGCCAGACTGCCGCGCCCAAAGCTCCGCATAAAGCCCGCCCTGCGCCAGCAATTCCTCATGCGTGCCAGTCTCGATAATCGCGCCCTTGTCCATCACAATCAGCCGGTCCAGCGCGGCAATTGTTGAAAGCCGATGGGCAATTGCCAGCACAGTCTTGCCCTCCATCAACCGATAAAGGTTGGACTGGATGGCAGCTTCCACCTCTGAATCAAGCGCCGAAGTTGCCTCATCCAGCACAAGAACAGGCGCATTCTTCAACATAACGCGGGCAATCGCCACACGCTGACGCTGGCCACCCGAGAGCTTCACCCCACGCTCACCCACATGGGCATCAAACCCCTCGCGCCCGCGCTGATCTTTCAACCCACGGATAAACTCCAGCGCCTCCGCCCGTTCACATGCGTTCAACAGCGCGCCCTCATCGGCGTGCGGATTTCCAATCAGAATATTGTCGCGGATCGAGCGGTGCAGCAGAGCTGTATCCTGCATCACCATGCCAATCTGCCCGCGCAGCGACTCCTGTGTCACATCAGCAATATTCTGCCCGCCAATGGTAATGCGTCCGCCCTCGAGGTCGTAAAAGCGCAAAAGCAGATTGACCAGTGTGGATTTACCCGCACCGGACCGTCCGACAATACCGATCTTCTCACCCGCCCGAATTTCGAAAGACAGGTTGTCGATCACGCCACCACCCTTCCCATAGTGGAAGCGGATATTCTCAAACCGAATTGTCGGATCGTCAGCTTTGAGATCGAGCGCACCCGGTTTATCGAGTAGCCCAATTGGCCGGGAAATCAATTCAGCTGAATTCTGGATTGTTCCGAAATTGCGCATCATGCCGTTTAGCTGCGTCATCAACCGCCCCAACAGCATGTTCAGTCGCAACACCAGACCCAGCGTGAATGCCACACCGCCAGCGCTGATTTCCCCTTTCAGCCAGAGGTCTACCGACAAAATGCCAAAAGCAGAAATCATGATGCCAGACAGCAGCGCAAGCGACGAACGCACAGCAGTCAGAAAACGCGTAAACGGAAAGATCGCCTTTTCAAATCGGGCGAAACCATCGCGTATATGCGCATCATGGTCTTCGCTGCGTCCAAACAGCTTCAGCGTTTGAATATTCGAATAGGAATCGACAATCCGCCCGTTAAGCATGGAACTGGCTTCCGCGGTTTCCCGCGCATAACGGCGAACACGGGGCACGAAATAACGGGCCAAGGCAATAAAAAGCGTAATCCAAAGCCCCACCAGACCGGCAAGGCGCCAATCAAGCTGCGCCACCAGCGCCATTGTGGAAATCGTGTAGATGACGATAAACCAGGCCACTTGCAAAACAGAGATCACAAGATCACCTGTCGCCTGCCCGGCAGAGAGAACCTTGGTCACGATGCGGCCCGCAAAGTCATTCTGAAAGAAATTCAGGCTTTGCCGCGAAACATGAAGATAGGCCTGCCAGCGCACCAGATTGAAAAAGCGCGCAACAACCGTCTGCTCTTCCACCAACGCACTCACTGACGTCACGACAAACCGGCCAACAAGAACAGCAACCAGCATACCCGCCAGCTCGTACCCATGAATGGCAAGCAGGTCGCGCCAGCCTGCGCCCTCGGGCAAACCGTCGAAAATGTCGATCAACCGCCCGACAAACCAGAAGAGCGCCGCCTCCAGCAGGCCCACCAGCCCGCCAAGCACCAGCATCGCCAGAAAAGGCCCCTTGGCCTGGTTGAGATAGAACCAGATAAAACCGAGTGTCTCTCGCGGCGGTGTCAGGCTCTCGCGAGGTTCATAGGGCCTGATCCAGTTTTCAAAAATCTTGAGTATGCGGGCGATCAACATGCGACTT
>JBNKQT010000205.1:0-4099 GCA_050297115.1 Ensifer sp.
GTTGCTCAAGCGGGAAGACGAGCATCTTGCGGTTTTCACCGATGATGGCGATATGGTCGCCCTCGACAGGCACCACCAGTTTTGCCTCGTCGGGATGCGAGACATTCATGACCTGCTTGCCTTTGCGGGTGTTGGCCACCATATCGGCTTCCTTGGCAATGAATCCGTTACCGTTATGGGAGGCAAGAACCAGCCTGCGGCCGGGATCATGGACAAATGCGGTCAGCACGTCCTGGTTGTTTTCCATATCGATCATAATACGCAAGGGTTCGCCGTGGCCACGGCCGCCGGGGAGCTTGTCTGCGCCGAGCGTGTAAACCTTGCCGCCCGTGGTCACGACCAGCAGCTTGTCGGTGGTTTGCGCCGGGAATGCGACATGCAGGCTGTCGCCCTCCTTGAACTGCAGGTTCGACGTGTCGCTCATGTGACCTTTGAGCGCGCGAATCCAGCCTTTCTCGGAAATGACAACGGTGACCGGTTCTTTCTCGATCATCGCATTCTGGATGGCTTCCAGATCAACTTCGACAGCTTCGGCAAATTGTGTGCGACGACGCCCAATCTCGGTGGCCTTGGCGAACTTCTTCTTCACTTCGCCAATTTCCCAAGCCACCGTGCTCCACTGCTTCTCTTCCGATGCCAGCAACGCTTCGATCGATTCCTTTTCTTCGGTCAGCTTGTCGAATTCGGTCCTGATTTCGAATTCTTCGAGCTTCGCCAAATTGCGCAGGCGCATGTTGAGGATGGATTCCGCCTGCAGGTCGGTGAGCGTGAACCGCTCGATCAAGACCTTCTTGGGTTCATCTTCCTGACGGATGATGCGGATCACTTCATCGATATTGAGGTAGGCAATCAGCAAGCCGCCAAGAATTTCAAGGCGGCGTTCAATGGCAGCCAGGCGGTGTTTGGAACGGCGGATCAGCACTTCGCGGCGATGAGCGAGCCATTCATTCAACACTTCATTCAGCGCCATCACCTTTGGCACTTTACCCATGCTCAGCACGTTCATGTTGAGCGAGATGCGGCTTTCAAGTTCGGAGAGCTTGAAGAGTGATTCCATCAAAAGGGTCGGATCAACCGAACGGCTCTTGGGCACAAGTATGAGACGCACGTCTTCAGCTGACTCATCGCGAACATCTTCCAGTAAGGGAAGTTTACGCGCGATGAGGAGTTCGGCAATCTTTTCGACCAGACGTGACTTTTGCACCAGATAGGGGATTTCGGTGACAACAATCTGATAGCCGCCACGGCCCAGGTCTTCTGTTTCCCACTTCGCACGGACGCGAAAACCGCCCTTGCCCGTTTTGTAGGATTCGATGATCGACTCGCGGCTTTCCACGATGATGCCGCCGGTGGGAAGATCCGGACCCTGAACAAAATCGACGAGCTTTTCAACGCTCGCGTTTGGGTGCTTGATCAGGTGCAGCGCGGCATCGCAAAGCTCGTGGGCATTGTGCGGCGGGATCGACGTTGCCATGCCAACGGCAATGCCTGCAGCGCCATTTGCGAGAAGGTTTGGAAAAGCGCCCGGCAGGACAACCGGCTCGTTATCCTCTTCGTTGTAAGTGGGGCGAAAATCAACAGCGTCCTGATTGATGCCTTCAAGCAGCAAAGCTGCAACGTCGGTCATGCGCGCTTCGGTGTAGCGGTAGGCTGCGGCACTGTCGCCGTCGATATTGCCAAAATTGCCCTGCCCGTCAACGAGCGGGTAACGTTGAGAAAAATCCTGGGCAAGACGCACAAGGGCATCATAAATCGCCTGGTCGCCATGCGGGTGATAGTTACCCATCACATCGCCCACGATCTTGGCGCATTTCTTAAACGCCTGTCCCGGATCAAGATGCAAAATGCGCATCGCATAAACAATACGGCGATGGACCGGCTTCAACCCGTCGCGCACATCCGGCAGCGCACGGTGCATGATGGTGGAAAGCGCATAGGCAAGGTAACGCTCTTCAAGCGCTGCCTTGAGGTCCACCGGTTCAATCTTGTCATCGTCTCCGCCAGAAGGCGGCAAAAGGTTCTGTCCCATGGATTCTGGTTACAGAAAAAGACGAGTCTGTACAATCGGGAGGCCGCGATGGCCTGTGGATTGGGGGGCGGACGATTTGAGATTGCCCATATGTAAAAAAAGATAACGCAGGGTTGCAACCTCTGTTGACAGGCTGAATACGTTAAAGTTGTATGCCACATACCTGAAACTGAATTCTTTGTGAATTTCTAGAACCTGCCACCGCTGGGGAGATTGATATGAAAAATATTTTGCGTTCCGTATTGGTTGTCTTGGCAGCGGTGATTGTTACATCTTGCACCACTACGGGCGGGTCAATTAGCGATATCAAGGTCGCAGCAAATCGCTCCAATAAGATCGGGTTCGTTTCAGTTGCAACAAAATATGGAAGCTGCAAACAGCCCGGTAAACTGAAGATGGACGTGGTGAAAGCGCCTGAACACGGCAATGTTCGCTTTGAGTGGACGCGCGGCAAATCCAGCGGTGTCAATGCGCGTTGCGGCGTTGTGTATGGAATGGCAATTATTTACACGCCTGACCGCGGCTATCGTGGCCCCGACAATTTCAAAATCGGCACACGTTATCCAACCTATGTTCAAGGCACGACCACCTCGCGCTATGCAACAGACAACGTCAGTGTTGTTGTAAGGTGACGTTGAAGGCAACAACCGAGACCGCGGGGTGTCACTGGAGTTTACCACCCCAGAATCGGTGCCATTTTGCCGGCCTAAACCTGCCCATTCTGTGAGGGAAAGTCTGCTGGCTGTCGCCCAGCTACTCTCAAATCCTTAGAGCCGGTTGCGGCCAATCCGAGGGTGGCGTCCATTTGCCATTTTCGTGACAAAGAAAATCCCTATTGGAGAATCATCAAGAACTCCATCTTGTTTCCGGGGTAACAGTCTATTCGCGATTGTCGGGCTAGAAACCCGTTCAGGATCGGCTGCGGCTTACACCGTGGCTGAATTTCCGGTATAAGACCTTTAATCAAATAGGGACGTCACATGTATATTTCGAAGAAGCTCACTCTGCCTGCGGCTACAGCTCTGACCATCATCTTTTCCGGACCGGCCTTTGCGCTGGATGAAGCCGATTTTATGGCTAAACTGAACGGCATTTTTGCAGTTCAGGGTGGTTCTTTCACCGCTGAAGAGACCAGTGTTGACGGCTCAACGATTGTGGCAAGCGTGACGATTGCGCCAAACGGCGATGGCGCAACAAAACTGCCCGTAGGCGATGTAACGTTTGAAGGCGTCGAAGAAAGCGACGGTGCCTACACGGTCGAGACCGTTACGTTTGCTGATGTCGACGTCACCGAAGAAGCGGTGCATGTTACAGCTTCCGACATCGAGATTTCCGGCCTTCGGGTGCCCGCAGAGGCAGGGAAAGGAACCGTTGCTTCCATTCTGCTCTACGACCATTTCAAGTCAGGTCCAATCAATGTTGAGCTGGATGGCAAGTCGGTTGCCAAGATTGCGACCGTAGACGCCAATATCGATATTGCAGACGATGAGTCCAACATGGCTTTCAATGTCGTCGTTTCCGGCATTGAGGCTGATCTCACTGCAATTCCAGATCCGAAGTCAAAGGCAACGATTGAAGCGCTGCAGCTGCAGAATATTTCCGGCGACATAACCATGGCTGGCAACTGGGAGGTTACCAGCGGCAAAATCGACATCATCCAATATACGCTTGATTTCGACGATATTGGCAAATTGAACCTGACATTCAGCCTTTCCGGCTATACCGAGGAATTCATGAAAGCACTTCAGGAGGCGCAGGCCGCCATGGCCGCAAACCCTGACAAACAAGCCGCTAACCAGGCATTTGGCATGACAGTGCTGGGCCTCATGCAGCAGCTTTCATTCGGCGGCGCCTCCATCCGGTTTGACGATGCTTCCATCACCGGTCGCGTTCTCGAGTTTGTCGGCAAGCAACAAGGGGTGAGCGGCGCGCAGATGGCGCAGGGCCTGAAAGGCATGCTGCCACTGATGCTGGCACGTATGAACATGCCTGAATTCCAGGCTGAGGTTTCAGCAGCCGTTGGCAAATTTCTCGACGATCCGCAGAGCCTTGAAATCAAGGCGACGCCTG
>JBNKQT010000206.1:0-10571 GCA_050297115.1 Ensifer sp.
GAATATTCAGATTCTGAATATTCGCCCGACGCTCTAATTTGCATTGAAGGGTGTGGTGTGATTCAGGATGGCAAAGGAGTTTGCCATGTCTGATTTGTTTTTGCTCTCGCCCGCCCAGATGGCCAGGATCGAACCGTTCTTCCCGCTCTCTCATGGCGTTCCGCGTGTCGATGATCGCCGGGTGATTTCAGGCATCATTTACGTTTTGTAGCTGATGGCATTCGTGTTCATGCGCGCCGTTTACACATAAGTCGCTAAGCGCAAAACAACGTGACATCACCACCGGGTCAGTTCTCAGCGACATTCAACATCAACGGGGTGGAAATGCCCGTTTTGGCACGCTGGTGCGCAACGCCTCATTCGGCTCGGCCCTGGGCCTGCCCGGTCTGGCGCTGCCAAATGGGCGCGGAGCAAACGGTTTGCCGGTCAGTTTTGGTTTAGATTGCGCGATCGGAAACGACACGCATCTATTGTCGCTTGGCTTGGCCATCGAGCAGGTTCTGCCGGGCAACAAGGGCTGAAATTACCGCATTGGCAGCGCTCACCGCGCAAGACCACTCCCACTGACGTCTTGCCCCAGAGACGTCAGTACCCAGCGGCAGGTTGATAGGCTTTCCGGACCCAACCTTATCGGATCCTGATCTCGACAAGCGCCTGTCGCTTATTGTGCATGACCTCGTTGATCGCATTTTGGAGTGCCGGGCGCAGCTCGTCTGCGGTTTCAACGCGGGCAGTCCATGCCCGGCTTGCCTCGGCGACCTTGGTGAAGTCGGGAGACGGTGCCAGGGAAACCAGTGGCATTACATTTGACTTCGCGGCATATCCATCCGGATAAACACCGATAACCGACTGACGCACAGCGCCCCATTCGGAGTTGTTGAGCACGAGGACTAAAAGCGGGATGTTTTCAGCTTCGGCAATCTGATGACATGCGACCGGATTTGAGAACATATAAGAGCCGTCGCCCATGGTTGCGATGACCAATCTGTCCTGACGGGCAAGCTTGAAGCCGAGTGCTGCGGGGAAGCACCAGCCAAGACCACCCGAATGCGGCTCCTGGAACCAGGTGTCCGGCGCTTCGAGTGTCAATTCCTCAAGCGGTGCACCGAGCTCGGAAAACACGGCCGCGTCCCGGCCTTCAATGGCCTCTGACAGGCAGGCACTGACATAAGCCTTCGTCATAACGGGGCCCTTGCCCTGGTCTGCCGCCTGAAGAACGGATGCGCGCCGCTTTTGTGCAGCGGTTTCCACATCCTTTCGCCGAGCCTTGCGGACTTCTGCGGTCTCAGCAAGGTTTGCCGATGCTGCCGTGCTCAGGTCCCGAAGAACATCAGCTGTATCGCCTGCCAGCGACAAATCAGATTGAAAGTTGCGTACCGGGAAGCGAGAATAAAGCGGATCCTGACCAATATGCACAACCTTGCAGCCCTTCTGTAGCTGATGAATGTCGGGGGACCATGGTGCAAGGCAGTCAATGACCAGAACCAGATCGGCGTCTTCAAGCCAGGCCGCCGGATCATTGCCGACAAACATGGGATGATTGGTTGCGACCGCAAGCTGAACGGCCCAATATTGGCAAACCGGGATGCCCCATTCGAGGGCCAGTTTGGACAGTGCTTCAAAGCCCTCGGCCGAGCCCGCTCCTCGCTGCGCAATGATCAGCGGACGCTTGGCCTCACGCAGGAGCTTTGCCGCCTTTTCAATATCCTCACGGCGCACGCTGAAGGGGGCTGGTGCCATGATCGCGTCACGACCAAGCGCATCCGAAGGGCAAGGTTCGCAAAGAACTTCGCGAGGAAGGCTCATATAGACCGGCCCGCGCGGCATGGAGGTTGAAATTGCATATGCGCGATCAACAACCTCCGCAGCCTGTTCGGGGAATTTCAGTTCGTAATCCCACTTCATTGTTTCGCGGATCATGGCGGCCTGGTCGCGCATCTCCTGCCCCCAACCGATGGGAACTGTTCGCGCACCCAGACGCCCTTGTTCAACAACCGGGGTACGGCCTGAAAACAAAAGCATCGGCACATGTTCTGTTGCCGCATTGATCGCGCCGATCGCGCAATTGGCGAGACCGACATTCGTATGCGCCATGACCGCCTGCGCTCTTTGGGTCGCCAGATAATATCCGTGGGCCATGCCCATTGCCGCATTTTCGTGGGGAATAATTATAGCTTTTGGCAGTGGTATTTCTTTGGCAGACGCTTCCGCCAGACCTTCAATGATAGGCGGAAAATCTGTTCCGGAGTTCGCGAAGATATAGTCAACGCCAACGGCTTTCAGGCGCGCGAGAATGGCACCACCGGCCGTAATTGAGGCACTTGTTGTCTCGCTCATGGTTTCTTCGCTTTCATGTTCTGTTACTGCCGACAGCAAGCATACGGCCGCCAATGCGTGCGCTTGGCAACGTCGGCCTTGGCCTGTACCTGCCGGAGTTGAGTTTCACCGTTGTCCGTTCAGCTTTTGCCGATAGCGGCAATTATCCTGGCAAGGATTGCCAGCAGAGCTTCCTTGTCTTCGCCGACGATTTCGTCGAGCCGACGATCATGTTCCTTGGCAATAGCCTGCAGCTTCACCTGCATTCTGCGCCCCTCATCCGTCAGCCGAACCTTGTAACTGCGCTGATCGACTTCAGTTTTTTCTCGGTCGATAAGGCCGCGGATTGCAAGCTTCTTCAAGGTTGATGTCAGGGTTGAACGGTCACGACCGCAAACCTTGCTCAACTCAGAGGGGGTCAAGCCATCGTGTTCGGAGAGGATTGTGAGGATCGTGTACCAACCAGGCCTCAGATCCGTGTTTTGCAACAGGGTGTCAAATGCTGCAAATGATGCTTCCTGGGCAACGCGGAGGTGGTAACCGATAACATTACTGAAATCCTCAGGGATCAGAACATCGTTATCATCCGCGCCCTGCAGGGTTTCATTGTTTGCTACATTCGCCTTCACAATCACTCTCCACCACAATCTTAGAAGGGGTAGTGCTGATGCGGATCTTCAATCGTAATCCACCGCAGGTCGGTAAATTCAGAGATCGCTGCACTGCCGCCAAAGCGACCATAGCCCGAAGCCTTTACGCCACCAAACGGCATTTGTGCCTCGTCCTGCACTGTCGGTCCATTGATGTGGCAGATACCGCTTTCGATGCGACGAGCGACGGCCATGGCCCGCTCCACATTGCTGCTGAAGACTGCGGAAGACAGGCCGTATTCAGTGTCGTTGGCAACACGAATGGCCTCTTCATCGCCGTTGACACGGATAACGCTCTTGGCTGGGCCGAACGATTCCTCAGAGTAGATGCGCATCTCAGACGTCACGTTGTCGACCAATGTGGCATCCATGATGGACCCTTCGCGGCTCCCACCGGCGACAAGGGAAGCACCCTTTGAAACCGCGTCATCGACCATTTCCTGAACGCGCTCGGCAGCCTCGGGCGTGACCAAGGAACCCAGAACGACTTGACCACGCGGATCGCCAGCTGGAAGTGCTTTCGCCTTGGCCGAAAGTTTTGCGACAAAATCGTCGGCAATTTTCGCGTCAACGATAATACGCTCGGTCGACATGCAGATCTGACCCTGGTTCATATAGGCGCCGAAAGCCGCTGCATTGACCGCTGCATCAATATCTGCGTCGTCGAGAACGATCAGGGGCGCTTTTCCTCCAAGCTCCAGGAGAACCGGCTTGAGATGTTCAGCGGCGTGTTTGGCGATGATCTTGCCAACGCGGCTCGACCCGGTGAAGTTGATGCGCTTTACAGCCGGATGTGCAATCAGGGCTTCAACGACCTGAGCCGCATCTGCCGGAGCATTTGTAATCACGTTGATCACGCCCTTCGGCAGGCCAGCTTCGTGCAGCACCTCGCCAATGAGTGTATGTGTTCCAGGGCACAATTCAGAAGCCTTGAGGATAACGGTGTTGCCGCAGGCAATTGGCATAGCAACAGCACGCGTGCCCAGAATAACGGGGGCGTTCCACGGGGCAATGCCAACACACACACCTGCGGGCTGACGGATGCCCATGGCAAGCGTACCGGGTTTGTCTGACGGGATCACTTCGCCTGAAATCTGCGTGGTCATTGCGGCTGCTTCGCGAAGTATCTTGGCCGCAAACATTGTGTTGAAACCGCCCCAAGGTGCAGTGGCACCTGTTTCAGCGGTCATAAGGCGAATGAATTCGCTCGCCTTGGAATCCATTATGTCGGCTGCCTTGAGAAGCAGTTCCCGGCGCTCGCCGGGGCCTGTTGCAGACCATTGGGCAAAGGCGGCTTGTGCTGCATCAACAGCCGCATTCGCATCTGCCACAGCTGCGGCAGCGGCTTCTGATGCCGTTTCGCCGGTTACAGGGTCGGCACGCTGATAGACAGCGCCAGATGCAGCGTCACGATGTTCGCCGGCGATGAAAAGTTTAATCTTGTCCATGCGTTATTCCTCCACAGAATTGGCTTTACGGGACGTGCATTTTGCGGCCCCGGCTATTCACTCCGGAAATACAGTAGCCAAACTCTGAGAGCTTGGCAAGATAGTTTGATGTCCAAATATTGGATGACAAAGTAAATTTATGTCGCTATAAGGCTGCTCACAACATGACTGGAGCAAGCAAGTCGGGGCTTTCTTGTCTTCGTCATCGCGAGGAGGTCTGACATGAAAATCGCAGTCATTGGCGCAGGTGCCATGGGTAGCCTATTTGCCGGGAGGCTTTCTGAGAGCGGGCATGATGTCTCGCTGATCGAAGTGTCACCGGTGATGATAGAAGCAATCAGCTCCAAGGGGCTCCGCCTGACCGGCCTTTTTGGCGAAAAGACGTGCAAACTCCCGGTAGGGCCGGCCACGCAATATGCTGACGCGGTGCAGCTGCTGATTGTGTTTACCAAGGGGATGCACACAGCATCCGCAATGTCGGCAGCGGTTCATCTGATCAACGAGCAAACATGGGCGCTGACAGTTCAAAACGGCATCGGCAATGTTGAAGCAATTGAGGCCTTTATCCCGCGTGCCCGCATTATGATGGGCATGACAAACTGGCCTTCAACCTTGAAAGAGCCAGGCCTGATTGATGTTCCCGGTCAGGGCGAAATCAAAGCATGGGCGGCAAATGGACAACCTTCTGAAAAAGTGACGGAGATCAGCAAAGCGCTTACAGATTCCGGACTGAATTGTCAGCTTGATCCCAAGGTGGAAGTCGCAATCTGGGAAAAACTGGCATTCAATTCAGCTCTTAATTCTTTAGCTGCCGTCACCGGATTGACGGTTGGTGAAATGGGCGAACGTCCAGAATCGCGCGATATTGTCTTCAACATTCTCGATGAGGCGGTGGTTGTTGCCAAAGCGCGTGGCATCGATGTCGATCCTGATCATATCCGCCAGTCTGTTGAACACGCCTTTGCCAACCACAAGAACCACAAGCCCTCCATGCTTCAAGACCGAATTGCCGGACGACGCATGGAAATCAGCACCATTACAGGGGCGGTGAGTGCTGTGGGCAAGGAACTTGGCGTTGCCACACCGGTGACAACCGCGTTTGCAAATCTTCTCACCCTATTGGATGGAGAGGCACCCCGCATCTGACCTTCAAAAGGATGAACAGGCCTACAGGACAAGGATGTGACCAAAGATATGGAGTTCCGTTACTATTTCGACCCGCTGTGTGGCTGGTGTTACGCTAGCGCCCAAGCTCTTGCAGGGTTAGCCAAAACATTTCCCGAGAGACTCAGCGTCCACCCAACAGGACTTTTCGTTGGTGCGCGCCCCGTCTTATCCATTGCAGATCATGCCTGGAGCAACGATCGGCGCATTCAGAAACTGACCGGCCAGCGGTTCTCGGATGCTTACCACCAAAACGTTCTATTGGCCCCCAACGGCGTTTTTGACTCCTGGTATTTGACACTTGCGCTGACAGCTATTGCTGAGATGAACCCGAGCCTTGAATCTCTCCTGCTGCATGACTTGCAGGTGGCACGCTATGTAGAGGGGCGGGACACGTCCAGGGCCGAGGAGGTTGTCAAAATAGTTGCGGAATTTGCGGCAAAGCACAATCTCGAACTGGATCCTGAGAAATTCGCCGACAGGCTGGAGAATGACACGGCATTGTGCGACCGGACAACAGGCCGGATCCAAAAGGCGCAACGTGAAATGCAAAGCCTTGGCGAAAGGGGAGTGCCATTTCTGGTCGTGGTGGTGAAGGGCCAGCACCACATCTTCAGTGGAGAGGCGCTCTATCACGGTCCGGACAAGCTCCTGGCTGCAGTGAACGCCATCGCATGAAATATGGATGTCGTAGACTGACCTTGCCCAGTTCGATGAAAGACCGTTCATGAAAAAATGGGGCTACGCATTTGCGCAGCCCCAAATTGCCTGCGGTTTTGGTGTCCTTGCCGAATGGGAAGGGTTACGGCAATTGTTGTAACCCGTCAGGCTTCTTCATCTTCCAGCGGGATCACCTCAAATTTCGACTCCTTCGAAGTGTTCTGCTCTTCCATGATGTTGCGCTTCTCACGGTTTACGACAAGCCGCACAGCGTCTGCTCGAGAATAATGGCCTGCAGGATCCGCCGCCGATTTGGCAATTGCAATCATTGCCGGATCGAGATCAGCATAGAGTATACCCTCCTGATCCTCGGCAAGCGGTTCGCAAAGGGCGCGTCCATCAGGACCGTAGATCTGTGTGAAGCCACCGCCCGGCTGCGATGTCTGGGGGTTGAGAAGTGCTGCCTTTTCAGGCGTGGTTGCCAGCATGTCGAACATTTCCTGGCTGACAATCGCGCATGGCGCCAACACATAGCTGCTGCCCTCAACGGCATATTGACGGCTGGCACCATTGTTGACTTCCGGTCCAAGTGCATAGGCCATTTCACGATATACGCAAAAGCTCGGCCATCCAGCGACGTGAACTTCCTCATGCTGGGCATACATGGCCATCTTCACAAGCGGCTGCATATGTTCCCAGCAGTTAAGCGCTCCGAGGCGACCAAAGGCTGATTCCACGACGACGATATCGGAGCCATCGCCCTCACCAAAGATCGTTCGCTCCACGTGTGTCGGCTTCAGTTTGCGGCGATTGAGCAGGATTTCGCCCTCTTCGCCGATGATAACCTGCGACATGTATCTGCTGCCACCTTCGCGCTCGGAATACCCCATAACCACGGTAATCTTGTTCTTGGCAGCCGCCTTTTGGAGGCGCTTCATCTGCGGCGAATTCACCTCCATACTATTCTCGTGATAGGTGGGGATCATTGGAATGCCTTCGGCGGGTGCTCCAAGCCAGATGAACCAGGGATATCCCGGCAACCAGGTTTCAGGAAAAGCGACCAAATTGGCCCCGTTGCCTGCAGCCTCTGCAATAATTTCTTCTGCCTTGGTGATGGACGCATCCAGATTCATAAACACCGGCGCCGCCTGGACTGCTGCGGCCTTGATCGCTTTCATGTTATTGACTCCCTTGTTCAGCGTTGAGTGACGGTTGTTGGAAAAGACCCGAGATTCCGGTGCTCGGGGCACAGTTGAGGTATTCAAAATGCTGGCCGTCGGCTGGAAGCACGCCAACCTCGTGCCAGAGGCGAAGATTAATCTCGTTGTTTCGCACCTTCAGTAGCTCGAAGAAGCTCTTGAATATGGCCAGGTGCGTGGGGTGGCTCATGGCCCAGGTTTCAAGCTGTTCGAGACTTGAGAAGATGCATTGCCCGAATGTGCGATCCAGCATCACTCCATTGGGGGTCATTTCTGTCGCGTAGCGGGCAGCTGCGCAGCCAATTTTCAAACCCTCAGTCGCCAGATACGACATGCCCGCAATAAGCTCAGGCTTTACGATGCTGTTATATGTTTCCAATTCTTCCCGAGTGCAGTCGGTCAAATCCTGGCCGGATCGAATGACGCAGAGGTTCAAAGGAGGCTTGACGACAATTCTTCGACCGCTGCCCTGATCAATCCGCTGAAGTGGTTGCGAATACGGGCTATCGAGCGGGTCAAGTTCAGACACAGCTATCCGGTCTCGCATTCCACCCCAATAGTTGTGTTCCCGCACCGGGCCCTTAAGCGCCGTTTTATGCGAAAACCCGTATTTTACCGGTGCTGAGTGAAGACTTTCGATTCTGTCGGCTGGCAATACGATACGCTCCTGCCAGTAGCCGCAGAAATCGTTTAGCCGAGCGTCATGCGCCCACCACGCCTCAAAGCCTGAACTGCTGGCCCATTCATCGAATGACGCTGCCCCATCGAAATAGGCGATCGCAAATGCGTCAAAATGGGAACCCTCAACCTCGCTTATCGCGAGATCGACGTGAAATGCGCCTTTTGAGGAACCGAGAAACGCGCGGACGGCGGAAAGCCCCTTGAGAGCTTCTCGCTTGTCAGAGTGCTGAGCTGCCAGATAGGCTATGGTAACATCACCCTGTAGATCAGCAGACCAGGCTGGCACAGGCGGCTCCCAATTTTCCGGCATTCGCGGCTTTAGCTTTTTCATTGTCTTATGCTCCCTCTTCGCTGGGAATTTTTGCGGGTCGGTGGTTGATGGGCATCAGCACAATTCCGGCTCGATTTCGTAAAAGGCCGCTTAGTCCACCGGGCAGGAAAATGGTCACAATCACTGCCAATGCACCGGAAATGATGAAGTAGCCCGTCCCAAGATCAGCCAACGTTTCGCGCAGCAGAAAGTAAACCGCCGCGCCGATGATCGGACCTTCAATGGAGCCAATCCCTCCAAGAAGAACGATGAAGATCACCATGGCCGTCCAGTTCATGGAAAATGCGCTACCGGCAGAGACCTGAAGTGTTGTGATGTAATAGGCGGCACCAGCAAGGCCAGTCACAAATGCGCTCGCGGCCAGGATGATGAGCTTGACCCTGGATACATTGATACCCATCGCCTCGGCTGCAAACTTGCTGTCTCGGATGCTGCGAAGAGCAAGGCCAAGCTTGCTTCGCATGACAATGGCGGTCAGTATCAATGCCACGGCCAGCGCGAAGGCGCAGGTATAATAATTCAACGGCATGCGCCAGGCACGCTTCACCATTCTCACAACTTCAAGATTCATGCCGCCACCGCCGCCCAGAGACGGGGTTAGCAACACAGCGAGGCGCGCAATTTCTGCCATCACCCAGGAGCCAATAGCCAATTGAGCCCCGTTTAAGCGGAAAAGCAGAGGTGAGATGATGACAGCGACAATGGTAGAAACGAACCCGCCCAGCAAAACGACCGGATAGGCTGGAATAGCAAGCCAGTTGGCAACAACGTAAAGTGTGTAACCACCGATGCCGACAAAGAGCGGCACACCGATGAAAACGATACCGGCAAAGCCCGCAAGCATGTTCCACATCATGGCAATTGCCAGTACCGCGCAGATTTCCGTGGCAAGCGCCATTCCTGCACGCGACAGAAACATCGGCAATATTGCAAGAAGGAGGACTGCAAAACTCACCACAACGTAGATATTGGCCTCAAGACGTCTCATGGGTGTGCTCCCTTCGAAAAGAGTCCGGCAGGGCGAACCAGAAGAACGATCAGAAAGACGATGTGGCCGGTGATCGGTCCATAAATAGGCGCAATTGATTGACCAAGCGATTGGGCAAGTCCGAGGATAATGCCGCCGGCAAAGGTTCCCCAGATTGAGCCAAGACCACCAAGCACGACAGCCTCGAAAGCAAAGAGCATGCGCTCCGGCCCAGACGTCGGTGCAAAGGTGGCGCGCATGCCGAGAAAAATCGCGGCAACGGCAGACATGGCGAGCGACAGTCCAAGTGCCAGCGAAAAGATGTGACGTGTATCAATACCCATAATGCGCGCGGTTCGCGGATCGTCTGACGTCGCCCGCACGGCCCGACCGAATGATGTGCCCTTAAATGCTGCAGACATGGCTGCGAACACGGCGATCGCAAGGACCAGGAAGAGGAGCGGCATAATACCGACCGAAATGCCGCCAACTTTGATTGCAAGCGGACCTATCGCACCTGGATCAAGGCTGCGCGTATCAGCGCTGAAAATCTCCTGGAAGCTGTTTTGCAGGATAATGGAAAGGCCGAATGTCACCAAAAGTGGAGAAAGCTCACTTTCTCCCATCACCCGGTTCAGCACCAGACGCTGGAGAAGGTAGCCAAATGCGAACATTAAGAGAGCGACAACTGGCAAAGTATATAGCGGATTGAGGCCGGTCACTGTGACGAACGTCCATGCCAGATACGCAGAAAGCACAATCATATCGCCGTGGGCGAGATTGATCTGTTTCATGAGACCAAAGGTGATGGCCAGCCCAAGGCCAAAAAGCGCGTAGAGCGCGCCACCAAAGACGCAATTAATTGCAAGTTCAATCATGGTGGTGCTCCCCGAAATAGGCGGTGGAGATGTCGGAAAGGTTTGCACCTTCCGATGATCCAGAAAGCGCGATAGCGCCATGACGCATGCAGACAAACCGGGTACTTTCAGCAAGTGCCCGCCCAATGTCCTGCTCAACAATGATCATTGAAACACCGTCTTTGCGCACTTCCCGCAAGCCTGCGTAAACGATGTCTACGGCAGAGGGAGAAAGGCCGAGCGAAAGCTCGTCGCACAGCAAAACCAGCGGATTGGCCATCAGTGCGCGGCCAATGGC
>JBNKQT010000207.1:0-6324 GCA_050297115.1 Ensifer sp.
GTTCTTTGAAGCCTCCACCCGAACGCAGGCCTCCTTTGAGCTGGCAGGCAAGCGGTTGGGCGCTGATGTGATGAATATGTCAGTTGCCAACTCGTCTGTGAAGAAGGGCGAAACGCTGATCGATACGGCGATGACGCTGAATGCGATGCATCCCGATGTGCTGATTATCCGGCACTCTTCTGCGGGCGCGGCGGCACTTCTTTCGCAAAAGGTTTCCTGTGCAGTGGTGAATGCAGGCGACGGGCAACATGAACACCCAACACAGGCGCTTTTGGATGCACTGACCATTCGCCGGGCCAAGGGTACGCTGGCGCGCAAGATCGTGGCGATTTGCGGCGATGTGTTGCATTCGCGTGTGGCGCGCTCGAATATTCTTCTGCTTAATGCAATGGGCGCGCGGGTGCGCGTTGTTGCGCCTTCCACATTGCTGCCGACGGGCATTGCGCAAATGGGCGTTGAAGTGTTTCACGATATGGCCGAAGGGCTGAAGGATGCCGATGTTGTTATGATGCTGCGACTGCAGCGCGAACGCATGTCCGGTTCTTTCGTGCCATCGGTGCGGGAATATTTCAAATTCTATGGGCTGGATGCCGAAAAGCTGAAAGCCGCCAAGGAGGATGCGCTTGTAATGCATCCCGGCCCCATGAACCGCGGAGTGGAAATAGCCTCTGACATTGCTGATGGTCCGCAAAGCGTGATTGGTGCTCAGGTGGAAATGGGCGTTGCGGTGCGTATGGCCGTGATGGAAACGCTTTTGATGTCGCAAAACGGGGGAGAACGCGCATGACGACTTCGGTTCTCACCAATCTGCGTATTATCGATCCATCCTGCGAGATGGATGAAGTGGGCGCAATTATCATCGAAGATGGCGTGATTGCGGCTTGTGGTGCGGAGGCAGCCAAGGGCCCCTTCCCCGATGGCGCGGACATTCATGATGGCAAAGGCCGCGTTGCCATGCCTGGTCTTGTGGATGCGCGTGTATTCATAGGCGAGCCGGGTGCGGAACATCGTGAGACAATTGCCTCTGCAGCACGGGCAGCTGCGGCGGGAGGTGTGACATCCATTATCACCATGCCGGATACAAACCCGGTGATTGATGACATTGCGCTGGTTGACTTTGTAAACCGGACCGCGCGTGACGAAGCGATTGTGAATGTCTACCCGGCGGCGGCTTTGACCAAGGGGCTGCATGGCAAGGAAATGACCGAAATTGGCCTGATGAAAGAGGCTGGCGCGGTGATGGTGACCAATGGGCGCGAAAGCATTTCCGACAGCAAGGTGCTGCGTCGCGCCATGACCTATGCGCGTGAGTTCGGCGCTGTTGTTTCTCTGGAGCCGCGTGAGAATTACCTGTCGCCTGAAGGCGTGATGAATGAGGGGCTTCTGGCAAGCTGGCTGGGGCTTCCGGGTATTCCGCGAGAGGCCGAAATTATTCCGCTGGAGCGGGACCTGCGTATCGCCGGGCTGACGGGTGCGCATTATCATGCCGCGAAGATTTCATTGCCGGAATCCGTGGAGGCCATTCTTGCAGCCCGCAAGCGTGGAGTGGCGGTAACCTCTGCCGTTTCCATCAATCATCTCTCGCTGAACGAGAATGATATTGGCGAATATCGAACCTTCTTCAAACTCTCACCGCCTTTGCGAACGGAAGATGACCGCCTCGCCATGGTGCAGGCGCTGGCCAAGGGCGAAATCGATATTATCGTTTCTTCCCATGACCCGCAGAACGTGGATACAAAACGCCTGCCCTTCTCGGATGCCGAGGATGGTGCAATCGGGCTTGAAACATTGTTTGCGGCAGCCTTGCGCATGCACCACGCGGGTGAGGTTTCGCTGATGCGGCTGATTGATGCGATGTCGACAAGACCGGCGCAGATATTCGGGCTTTCGGCAGGCACGCTTCAGCCTGGTGCGGCAGCTGATATAGCCGTTGCCGATATAGACCTGCCCTGGCTGGTTTCCCTCGACAAGCTGGCGTCGCTTTCAAAGAATACGCCATTTGAGGATGCGCGTTTCAGCGGTCGTGTTGTAGAAACATGGCGGGCTGGCGAACGGGTATTTGCGCTATAGCGAAGCCCTTCCAGATAGAAAGTGCCCGAGGTTTCTGGGTGGGGAAACCTCGGGCCAACCAGCCCTGATATCAACACGTTTATGGTCGTGGTTGATACAAGCTGCGGGTTGTGCCAAACGCCTTCGCTTAGGGTAAAGGGTCTGACGGGCGGATCACATGTTCAAAGAATATGCTCCAGATACAAAGCACCTCTTTTCAAGAAACAACCTCTGCTATCGTGTTTAGCACAGCCAGAGCTTCATTTTTTTCAGTTAATAAATTCCTAAAATCGTACATCAATTCTATGGGGCCAAAGCTCGTTAGATCTGTGCCCGGTAAGAAAATGTTCGGCCCTAGCAAATGCTAGGCGAACGAGGTGCTTTAACTCTCTATAAACCCAAAAGATTTCGTAGATTTGGCGCATCGCGGCCTCGGTTGAAGCGAGACCGGATTGTTTTGAAAGGATTTCATTATGAACTTGAAGCCATTGAGCAAAGCGATATTGGGCGGCTTTCTCGCGGCCATGTCCTGCACCGCAGCGCATGCTGCGACGACTGTGAGCGACTCCGTTTCAGGGTCGAATGCATGGGGGATCATTCAGTTTGATTTTACAGGTGGATACCTGACGTTTGACGTTCTGGCAGACGGTTGGACCGGAGGGAAAACCGGGCAAGGCATCAACGATTCCTTTATCTCTCTCTTTTTCGACGACGGATCGCCCTTGACCGCTTTTGGCGGATCGTACATCGGTTCAAACGACGATGCCCCTACCTATTACGGCTTTAACCATGGCTACACGGACGGTTCACGTAGCAGTCGGGATT
The DNA here is from genome assembly GCA_050297115.1 of Ensifer sp. Classification (GTDB taxonomy): domain Bacteria; phylum Pseudomonadota; class Alphaproteobacteria; order Rhizobiales; family Rhizobiaceae; genus Ensifer_A. Next base: position 2,875 of record JBNKQT010000207.1, read on the forward strand.
CCTATATGGGCGCCGACCTTGCTGCGGGCTCTTATCTGCTGGCAATAAGCCATAGTCAGGCCGGGCGTTTTTTTGGAAATATCAACTATCCCAGCCGTATACAGGCGCCCTATCTCGACTATCAGGTATGGTTCTCACATGATGTAACGGTGACTGCGATCAACGGCACTCCTGTTTCCACTGTCCCGCTTCCAGCCGCACTGCCTCTGCTGGGTGCCGGAGTGGCAACCGTCGCATTCGTTGGCCGCAAGAAAAAACAGAAAAATGCAGCTTGAGCGACCGCGGGTTGGTCTGACCAGGCGGCGATCCCTTTCGGATTGCCGCCTGATGCATTTTGCCGGGACAGCAGAAAACTATTTCCCTAAAACGGCAAGAATGAGCAGCCCGGTTTGCAGGCCGCTACGGCAGAAGAAATCTGCAACTTTCCTTTCATCGTGATTTGGGTGACTATACGCCGAATAGAGGCGGGCCTTATCCGCCCGCTCCCTGTTTCGAAAAGTTCCGGCAGTGCCAGACATCCATCTCTACGCCACCTTTGCCATTATTGGCGCTACAATTGTTGCCTTTGCCAGTGACCGCTTCAAGGTGGAAGCGGTTTCGCTGGCCTCGCTTGTGGCCCTTCTGATTGTGTTCGGCGCATTGCCGCTGACCTTGCCGGATGGTTCGACATTTGATGCCGGCGCCTTTTTGGCGGGCTTTGGAAACCCGGCGCTGGCGACCGTTATTGCTCTGGTGATCGTTGGGCAAGGGCTGTTTTCCACCGACGCCCTGGACGGACCGGTTCGCTTGTTGTCCAATGTCGGACATGGGCGCTTTTTGAGCCCGATTGCCATTATCCTTGTTGCGACCGCCATTACGAGCGCAGTTTTGAACAATACGCCTGTTGTGGTGATATTCATTCCTATTCTGGCCGCCATTTCGGCGAGGGCTCGCATTCCGGGCTACCAGATTTTCATGCCGCTATCCTTCATCACAATCCTCGGCGGCATGACGACATTGATTGGCTCTTCAACCAACCTGATTGCCGCAGGTGTTGCCTCTGCTCACGGGATGGAAATTGGTCTTTTCGATATGACCGGCATGGGCGTTATTCTGGCAGTCGTTGGCGGTGTTTATGTGCTTTTGGTGGTGCCAAGACTGCTCAAACGTTCGGAAGCGCGCGGTGAAGACGGCGCTCAGCCATCGGCGGGCTCGCAGTTTGTCGGGGAAGTTATCCTGACATCGGGACACCCGTTTATAGGGAAAAGGGCTCAGGCGGGGCTTTTTCCTGACATCAAGGACCTCGTGCCACGACTTATTCTGCGCCGCGATGTGCCGATATTGCCGCCCTATGACGATATGGTGCTGGCTACAGGCGACAAGCTGATTGTGACGGGAACACGTAAGGCGTTTCTGGCTGCTTTGGCCAAGGGGGAAGCGCAGGTTACCAGTGATGAGGAAGAGACTGGCAACGGCGCACCGGACGCGCATTATCACCTGGTGGAAGCCGTGATTGCGCCAGGCTCACGCTTTGCCGGCCGCACCATTCAGCTGTCTGGGTTGCAGCCGCAGTTCAACGTGGCAGTGTTTGGCGTGCAGCGCAAAAGCCGCATGGCACGCACGGCGCTTGCCGAAATTCGCCTTGAGACGGGCGATACGCTGCTGATTGGCGGAACCATGGACGACATCAAGTCGATGCGTGGAAACCACGATATATTGCTGCTGGAGCATTCAGCCGAGTCTGTGCCGCAGAAGGACAAGGCCAATATTGCATCCGCTATTTTTGCGGGCATTGTGCTTTTTTCCGCATTCAACGTGACGCCGATTGTGGTGAATGCGGTCGCGGGCGCTGTTTTGATGATTGCGGCAGGATGCCTGACAATTCAGCAGGCGAGCCGCGCGTTTGACGGCAAGATATTTCTTTTGATCGGCACGGCGATTGCGCTGGCAACTGCAATGGATGTTACGGGAGGCGCGCGGCTCATTGCGCATGTGACCGTGGATGCGCTGGCCGGCAGCTCAAGCGCGGTTATTCTGTCTGTGCTGTTTTTGGTGATGGCGACGATGACCAATGTGCTTTCAAACAACGCGGTGGCGGCACTTTTCATGCCCATTGCGCTGGAGGTAGCTCATACGACAGGTGCACCGCCTGCAGCCTTTGCCGCAGCCGTTATATTTGCCGCGAACTGCTCCTTTGCCACACCTATTGGCTATCAAACCAACCTGCTTGTCATGGGCCCCGGGCATTACCGGTTTTCGGACTTTGTGAAAGCTGGAGCACCACTTGTGGTTATCTTGTGGTTGACCTTTTCCATTCTTGCGCCATGGTATTATGGTTTGTGAGGTTGATTTTCGCGCAAGAGTGAAGTTGTAGAAAGGTCTGATGAATACACAGCCAAATCTTTCTCCGCAGTTTTATCTGACTGCGCCAGCGAAGTGCCCCTATCTGGACGCGCTGATGGAACGCAAGGTTTTCACGCATCTCGTTGGGCCTAAAGCCGCTGAAATCAACGACCTTTTAACACAGGGCGGCTTCAGGCGTTCACAGAATATTGCTTACCGACCGGCCTGCGAAAACTGCAAGGCCTGCGTTTCGGTGCGTATTCTTGCCCAGGAATTTGAGCCCAGTCGCTCCATGCGCCGGGTGCTTGCCGCCAATAGCGACGTGGTCTCGCAGGTTGTGGCGGCTGAACCTACGAGCGAACAATACTCCCTCTTCCGGCGCTATATCGACTCCCGCCATCAGGAAGGCGGCATGTCGGAAATGAATGCGCTCGACTTTTCGATGATGGTGGAAGACACCCATGTGAACACCTGCCTTATTGAATATCGCATTCGCCAGGAAGGCGACGGAGTGGCAGAACGTCAGGAAGGCCAGCTTATAGGCGTAGCGCTGACCGACATAATGAGCGATGGATCTTCCATGGTCTATTCGTTTTTCGAGACGGACATGGAAAAGCGGTCACTGGGTGCGTTTATGATCCTCGACCACATTCGCCGTGCAAAAGAGCAAGGGCTGCCTCATGTCTATCTTGGATATTGGGTCAAAGGTTCGCGCAAAATGGCATACAAGACACGCTACCTGCCCCAGGAACATCTTCTGAACGATGGCTGGACCCGTTTTGAAGAGGCTGACGCAAAATAAAAACGGCCCGAAGGCCGTTTTGGGTGTCTTAAAATCCCTGCTTTGAGGGATCAGAATTCTTCCCAGTTCTCTGCCGCTGCCGACGATGATGCAGCTGGCGCTGGTCTTGGAACTGGCGCTTTACGCTCCACTGGCTTTTCGACCGTAGCCGCTGCGCGCATCACCTTGGCCGTGCTTTGCGGAGCTGAGACTTCCGCTCCAAGCTGGAAGCGTGCAAGCGTTTCGCGCAGCTGCGCGCTTTCGCTGGCAAGGCCCATGCCAGCGGCATTCATTTCTTCAACCATGGCGGCGTTTTGCTGGGTTGCCTGGTCCATATGGTTCACAGC
>JBNKQT010000208.1:0-6484 GCA_050297115.1 Ensifer sp.
TTGCGGGCAGTACATCCTTGGTGTCAGCGATGATCGGCGGGACCTCTTTGGTGATGCGCCCTGCGGTGAACAATAGCAAATTCACTGCATTGCCCAATATGGCTACCCCGAGCAGAATGCGAATGATGTGCTTGGAGAGCATCAAATAGACGCTGAAAGCAAAGAAAATGCCGACGACAATAGAAAAGAGCGTTTCCATCAAAGCTCCTCCCTTTCTTCAAGCGCCAATGCAATTGAGGTGATCGCGCCTGTTACGACCAGATACACGCCAGTATCAAAAAGAAGCGGAACAGAAAGCGCCACCTCCTGGCCAAATATGCGTGGGAACACCCAAAGCGCCGTCATAAATGGCATTTCCACCGGCAACGACAACAGGCCTGCGATGCAAGCAAACAAAAGACCCGATGCTGCAATCGACATGGGATGAAACCACAACGCACGGCGTACCGCAGCCACACCGCTGGCAATACCCTGAATGGCGAAGGCGGACGCAGCAATCAGCCCGCCAATAAAGCCGCCACCTGGGGCATTATGACCACGCAAAAGCACGAAAAGCGAAAACAGCACCATGAGGGCAGTGAGATAGGGTGCCATGGTCCTGAAAATCAAAGTGTTCATACAAGACCCTCAACCGTTTTCCGGGTTATCTTGAAGTGGCGGGCGGGCGTGCGGCACGCGGATACGGATCAGCGCCAGAATGGCAAGGCCGGTAACAACGACCACCGAAATCTCGCCCAGCGTATCCGTTCCGCGGAAATCGACGATGATCACGTTGACCACGTTGTGGCCGTGCGCAATGACCTTGGAATAGGCATTGAAAAACTCGGTCAGCACATTGTTGAAAGGCACCTGTGTGGACTTCAACAGCATGGCCGCGAAGCCCACGCCGCATGCCACCCCAATCGTACCATCCATCAGCCTATGGCTTGCGGGACGATGATCCGTCGGCTGCAGGTTCAACCGGGTCATCACCAAGGCAAGTATCACCACCGATAGTGTTTCCACCATGAACTGAGTGAAGGACAAATCCGGAGCACCATAAAGCATGAAGATCACAGCGACAGCAAACCCTTGGATACCCAGTGACACAATCGCCGTCAGCCTGCCCTTTGCAAGGGCAACAGCAAAAAGCCCGACAATGGCAATGGTGAAGATCATCGCCTCATGGAACATAAGCGCCTTAGGCCAAACCGGCATTTGCGGCCATTCGCCATAAACAGTCATGGGCACCAGAAGCGTTGCAGCCACAAAAATGAACGTCAATGTTACGTAAACTTCCAACTTGCCGGGCTGCAAGATCAACGTCACACGATGCGCCAGTTTTACCAGCCCGCTCATGAACTGGTCAAAACCATGGTCCGGGCCCCAGCCAATGCCACGCAGCACAGCGTCCGCAAAATCACGCAGTTTGTCTGCCATAAAATAAATTACGACACCCAGCCCAATCGTGATGAGCGACAGCCAGAAAGGTAGCGAAATATGCGGCATAGCCGAAATTTCAACATGTACGCTTTCACCCGCAACGGCCGATGACATCGGAGACGAAATAAACGCATGAAAGCCCGAAGAGAAGAGCCCCGCCAGCAACCCGCCTATCGCCAACACGACAGGACCGAGCCAAAGCATAATCGGGCCCTCGTGAACTATCGCATGACCGTGATGCGTTTCAGCGCTGTCGTCTTTTTCATGTTCTTCATCATGCGCATGATGCGGCCCAGGTACCGGCATATGCTCACCAATGAATGGTCGAAGCGCTACACCGAAGGCAAGCGCGAACATCATCCCATTGCCAACAATGCCGACGATGGTGAAGACAGTCGACCAGACATCGCCATGAGCCAGCGCGTGATAGACCTCTTCCTTGGCAAGAAAACCGAAGAACGGAGGCAGGCCGCCCATGGACAGGCCTGCAAGCAAAGCCGCGCCAAATGTGATAGGCATAAATTTGCCAAGACCACGCAAAAGGCGAACGTCGCGCGTGCCCGCCCCATGATCCACCCCGCCAGCGACCATAAAGAGAGAACCCTTAAACAACGAGTGGGCGATCAGATAGAGTACTGCGCCTTCTACCGCGTAATGGCCACCGAAGCCGGTCATCATCACCAACAGACCCAGCGAGGCCACAGTTGTATAGGCCAAAGTCAGCTTTAAGTCTGTCTGTCGCAAGCCAATGAAGGTGCCGAATATAAGCGTAGCACCGCCAAAGATTGGTAGAATCGTTTCCCAAGCCGCAGTTTCTCCAAACACCGGGTTCAGGCGCATAACCAGAAACACACCGGCTTTAACCATCGTAGCTGAGTGCAGGAAAGCCGATACCGGAGTTGGCGCTTCCATCGCGTTTGGTAGCCAGAAATGGAACGGAAACTGGGCGGATTTGGTAAAAGCGCCGCCCAAAACCAATATGAGTGCGGCCAGATAATATGGACTTTCTCGCATCATATCGCCGCTATCAAGCAATGCGGAGAGCGAAGAATGCCCCGTGACGTTCCAGATCAGCAGCAAGCCCGCCAGCAGGAAGAGCCCGCCCCCACCGGTAACGACCAGCGCCTGCAGGGCAGCTCTACGCGAAGCTTCGCGCACGTGGTCGAAGCCGATCAGCAGGAAGGATGTAATCGAGGTCAATTCCCAGTAGATGAACAGCATCAGGAAATTGTCAGAGATGACAACGCCCAGCATCGCCCCCATAAACATGAGCAGGAACGAGAAAAACCGTCCCTGCTGAGGATGGCCTTTCAGGTAGCCGCCTGCATAAATCACAATCAGCGTACCAATACCGCTGATCAGCAGTACAAAGGTCAACGATAGACCGTCAATCAGCCACGAATAGGTAACACCGAATTGCGGCACCCAGGCAAAGCCCTGCCTGATAACTTCGCCTTGGGAAACCGGTCCGAGGAACCGTGCAAAATAGACAAAGATCGCGGCAGGCGCGATTGCCAGAGGCCAGCCTGCATTATGGCCAAGCATGCGTGTCAGTGGGGGTGCTATTAAAGCGGCGGCAAAAGGCAGGACGAGAAATAAAAATGTCATGGTGGTGACATCATCTGTCATGCCGCGACCCCTCTGTTTTTTAACTTGCCGCTTTTTGTCGGCTTATATTACAACTCAATAGGACAAAGATGGCCTATGCTCAAGGCCAAACCGCCAACCGCGACAAAGTACACAGGCTTTTCCAGTAAAGCGGATGTGATGGACAACAGGCATTGCAGCAGCACATCCCCAAACTTATCTTCGTTGCAAGGCAATGCTGGAGAGAAAAATGAGCAAAAAAATAGTTCCTGTTATCAACAAGAGTGACGAAGAATGGCGCGATCAGCTGACACCCGATCAGTTTCAGGTCACCCGCCGCGCGGGCACCGAACGCCCATTTACGGGCCCCTTTTGGGATGCATTTGAAACTGGAACTTACACTTGCGTCTGCTGTGACAATCCACTGTTCGTTTCTGACACAAAATTCGATGCCGGGTGCGGCTGGCCGAGTTTCTTCAAAGCAGTGTCGGATGATGCGATTACCGAGCATGAGGACCGCTCGCATTTCATGACACGCACGGAAATCCGCTGTGCACGATGCGCGGCTCACCTAGGCCATGTCTTTCCTGATGGACCGCCGCCCACGGGGCTTCGCTATTGCCTTAACGGAACGGCGATGAATTTCACGCCAGCGGGTTCGTGATGCTGAAAGCGGTAAAGACTGCAGCATAGTGCACGGCTGCTGCACTCACGACAAAGCCGTGCCATATGGCATTTTGAAAGCGCAGCTTTTCCCAGACGTGAAAGATAACGCCCAGCGAGTAGATCACACCGCCGACAACGATCAACACCATTGTCGGCATGGCCAGCCGGTCCCACAGAGGGCCGGCTGCCAAAACACCACACCAACCCATCGCCAGATAGAGAGCAATTGCAGCCCTGTCGAACCTGCCTGGATAGAGAAACTTCAGCGCGATACCTGCAACCGCCGAAGACCAGATCCCCACCAACAAGGCAATCAAACGCCAATCATCAGATGCGCGCAGCAAAAAAGGCGTATAGGTGGCAGCAATCAGAATATAGATTGCCGAATGGTCAAAGCGTCGCAATATCCATTTGGTTTGCGAAACAGGCCAGATATTATAGACAAATGAAATAGATAGCGCGCCTACAAGCCCGAGACCGTAGATCCAGGCTGCGGCAATATCGCCAGCAGAGCCCCAGACAAACGCATAAAAAATCAACGCCGTTACGCCGATCAACGCGGCAACGATACCAATACCGTGGACAATGCCATCCGCAATGATTTCATGCCGATCATAGTTCCACTTGAAATGCGTAAAGTTCCTGTAACTCATAAAGCGCGCCCTTGCATGACCCCACACCTGTAGGCTGACGCATATGGTTAAAGGTTTCATGAAGGCGTTCAAGCGGAACTGTCAAAATAGCCCTTCAACCCGATCAACTTTCGTTTCCGTACTGTAATAGGAAAGAAAAATGAAACCGGGCTTGGTCCCCACCCGCCCGGTTTCAAGCTGGCACTCAAAGCGTCAGCATCATCCGGCTTGATACAGCCGGGTATTTCTCACTCAGCCCGCGCTCATGCAGTTACGGCAAAGTGCAGCGTGAGGCACAGCATCAAGACGTTCCTGCGATATTTCGCCCTCGCAACGCACACAAGTGCCGTAAGTCCCGTCATCGATTCGCTGCAACGCCGCTTCAATAGCTTTAAGTTCGGTCTGCCCCTGTAGCCCCATACCTTCCAACACTTCATCGTTCTCGCGTTCAGTGGCGCGTTCTTCGCTGTCTGGATTGGGCGTCTGATCCAGATCGTCTTCAATCCGGTGCAAACGTTTGTCCAACTCGGCCTTGCGTGCTTTCAGCTTCTGCGCATAGTGGGCGAATTCAACCATATGGCCCTCCTTCATTTTCTTGTTTGCTTTTGTGTTTCTAGCGATCTACCAGAACGGAAATCTTTGCGTGGCGAACAACACGGTCCGCAGTTGAGCCCAGCAGATAGTTCGACATATCCGGCGTATGCGAGGCCACGATTATCAAATCAGCCTTATTGTCGGTTGCCGACGCAAGAATATTGCGAGCGGGTGCGCCAACACGAACTTCAACTCGGCCATTCGGGCAAAGCTCGTCGCGCAATTTCTTCAATGTTTCAGTTGCGCTGGTGCGTGTCTTGTCGATCACATCACCAGGAAGGTCGATTGCGAGATAACCGGGCACCTCTTCCACAACATTGAGAAGAACAACCTCACCACCCTCATCCAAAAGCGCCACAGCCTTTTCAATGATCTTGCGGCCTTTTTCTTCCTGGCTCAAATCAACCGGTACGACGATCTTTTTATACATGGGTATTTCCTCTCAAAAAGAAAAGATGATGCACCGGACCTGTCCCCCGCACATCTCTTGATAAATGTAAGGTTGCTCTTTTGCAGGCCTGCTGCATTGATTGAAATCAAGTCCCCCACACGGCAACTCCGAAACGAAACAACGCAAATTTGAGATACGCCCAAAATTGGCCTGTGCGAGAAGTGTCGTGCTGCTGTTATAACCCCTTCAATTCAAAGAGAGGTTTGGGATTTACCGCAATGAGACTGATCGTTTCCTTCTTGTTTGTTGCTCTTGCGCTTGGCGGCTTGGCATCCTGCCAGTCGCTTTCCAAGGAAGAGTGCCAGGTGGCTGACTGGCAGGCCATCGGGCAGAGTGATGGAGCGGCCGGTTACGAGCCTCAGGCACGGTTTGCCAAACATGTGAAAGCCTGCGCGCGTATCAACATCGCGCCCGACCAGACCCTGTGGCGACACGGCTACGACATGGGGCTTGTACGTTATTGCACGCCCATGAGCGGCCTTACAGCAGGCAAAGCGGGCAAGAGCTACGCCAATGTCTGCCCTCCGGCAACGTCTACAGGTTTCCTGCGCGGATATAACCTCGGCCATGCGGCCTACTCAAAAGAGCGACAGATCAACAGTGAGGAAAATACAATCAGCAGATTGCGGTACGATATCTCAGACCTTGAGGCCCGGGGCAGGGCTTCGAATGATCACGCAGAACTTGACTCGATCGGCGCCCAAATCAGCACCAAACAGCGCCTGATCAGCGATGCCGAACGCCGTATCGACCGGCTGCGCTACGAGCTTGCCCAGATTAATCGCGATATCGACTGGTTCTCTAGCGATCCAAGCCGCGACATCCCCACTCGCTACTATTAAACGCATTACGGGAGAGACAACAATTATGAGACATTGGTTGAAAACGGCGCTGGCTACCTTCGCCCTTTTGGGTGCATCCTCGGCACTTGCCAGCGAAGAAGTGAACTATGACTGCGGGGACGCCTCTGCCGGCCTCAATATAACCATCAGAATGTCGCCGGAACTGGGTTCCACTATTCTAAACCACAATGGTCGCCGTTTTTCGTTGGCACCTGACCAGGAAGGTGTCTGGTATGATCCGAACCAGAATTCACCCGCCCAATTCTACCCAGCCGACTTTCCGCGCAACG
>JBNKQT010000209.1:0-3572 GCA_050297115.1 Ensifer sp.
ATGTAATGCCGCACGGCGGGTCAATTCAAATGAAGGCTTCATGGTGGCTCTCTCGGGACGGGAACACTAAAATTCGACAGCCTTTATACATCCTCCATGATTAGCTCCGGAAGTCACAATAAAGTGCCAGGATTGTTCGCAATATGCGAACAATCAACGTATCGCCTATTCCTGTGAATTGCTGTGGGAAACGCAACTTCGTTGGCGCTTGGGCTGTGAAGTGATTATATGAAGCCCGATAGAGGTTTCTAGCAATGCGGTTTTCCAATCACTTTCTCGACGAGATACGCGATCGCGTGCCTATTTCGGCCGTGATTGGCAGCCGCGTGTCGTGGGACCGTAAGAAAACCAATGCACCCAAAGGCGATTATTGGGCCTGCTGCCCCTTTCACGGTGAAAATACGCCAAGCTTTCACTGCGAAGACCGCAAAGGCCGCTACCACTGCTTTGGTTGCGGGGTATCGGGTGATCACTTCCGCTTCCTGACCGAACTGAACGGCATGAGCTTCCCTGAGGCTGTAGAGCAGATTGCCAATATGGCGGGCGTGCCAATGCCCAAGCCGGACCCGGAAGCAGCCAAACGCGATGAAATGCGCACAACGCTTCAGGATGTCATGGAACTGGCAACCCAGTTCTTTCAGGAGCAGCTGCAATCTGCTGTAGGCGCAAAAGCCCGTGCCTATCTGCGTGACAGAGGACTGACCGGTCGTACAATTGAAACATTCCGCCTTGGCTATGCGCCGGAAAGCCGCAATGCATTGAAGGAGCATCTGGCAGGCAAAGGCATTCCAAAAGAACAGATTGAGGCCTGCGGGCTGGTGGTGCATGGCCCCGACATCCCGGTCTCCTATGACCGTTTCCGCGACCGCATCATGTTCCCCATCCTCTCATCGCGTGAAAAGGTGATCGCCTTTGGCGGTCGCGCCATGTCGCCCGATGCAATGGCGAAATATCTGAACTCCAATGACACGGAACTCTTTCACAAGGGCAATGTGCTCTATAATTTTGCCCGTGCCCGCCGTTCACTCGGCGGTGCTGATGGTGCATCCACCATCATCGCCGTAGAAGGCTATATGGACGTGATTGCGCTACATCAGGCAGGCATCGAGAATGCGGTTGCCCCGCTCGGTACGGCACTCACAGAAAACCAGCTTGAGCTTTTATGGAAAATGACACCGCAGCCGGTGCTTTGCTTCGACGGCGACGGTGCTGGTTTGCGTGCGGCCAACCGCGCGGCCGATCTCGCCCTGCCCCATATTGGCCCCGGACGCTCAGTCTCCTTTGCTCTGCTTCCTGAGGGCAAGGACCCGGACGACCTCGTGCGCCACGATGGCCGCGCCCCCTTCGACAAAGTCCTGACCGAGGCACGCCCGTTGGCGGAAATGCTCTGGATGCGCGAATCAACATCCAACACATTCGATACGCCCGAACAACGCGCCGAACTGGAAGTGCGACTTCGCCAGTCCGTATCCGCCATTCAGGATGAAAGCGTGCGGCGATACTACCAACAGGTCATGCGTGAAAAGCTGAATGCGTTTTTTGCACCAGCCCGCCGCAATGACTGGGGTGGGGGACAGCGCGGCAAGGCAGGACAGAGTTTTCAGAAAGGTGCGCAACAACGTCGGCAGGGCGGACGCGACCTGGCGGGCAACTTGGCGCGCTCTGCCCTGGTTCGCGGCAACAGCGAATTGCCGGCACTGCGCGAAACAGTGTTGGCGCTGACTCTGGTAAACCACCCTCAGCTATTGACTGACGAGTATGATAGCGTTGCGCCCGTGCAGCTGGAAAACCGCGATCTGCAAAAGCTTTGGCAAATGCTTCTGGCGCAAACGGCAACCGCCCCACCAACTGGCCTTACACGCGAAGACCTCGTTGCAAACCTGCACAACCAAGGGCTTGAGCCATTTCTCGCCCTGCTCGACCAACAGGTACGCAACGCACGGCTTTGGACAGCCACACCGCAGGCAGCCATGGAAGACGCACGCGAAAGCTTCAACCAGGTACTGGCTCTGCACAAACGCGCCCGTGCACTCAAACGTCAGATCGGCGAACTCGAACGCGAAATTGCCACAGCCATTGAAGACGGTGACGAGAATAATATCGGGCCGCTTATGAACACCCTGAACGAAGTAAAACTGGAAGTATCACGTCTGGAACATCAAGAAGCTATTATTGATGGCTTCGGCGTTATGTCAGGCCGCGTAAAAGGCCCTGTTTCTGGCTAGCGCCCCTTGTTATTGCGTATGCCCGTTCCTAAATACTCGAGTCCGAGATGGTACCTTGGGTGGATTGCGCCTTTTTATCAGTTTTTTTGGTGGAAATGCTTGACTGTTACCCAAATTAAGGGAATCACCTGCATTGGCTAGGATGTTGGTATTGGATCAATCAAATCAAAAAGACCTTTTTACGCTTTCTGCATCAACGAGATTGGGCAGATTCGTGGAAAGGCCGTTTACGGTTAATCAGGGATTAAAAGTCTTCCTGTAGCTCAACTCTGTTATTGCTGAAAATTGATTCGCTGAAATCGGTTTTCGGGAAAAGAGTTTTGAGCCGCCCAAAACGAGGCAGAAATTGTCAGGGAAAGTGACGGATACATGGTAGCGAAGACCAAAGAAAACGAAGAAGCAGAGTCAAACGAAAACACAACTGATGGCCCGCTTCTCGACCTTTCGGATGACGCCGTCAAAAAAATGATCAAGCTCGCCAAGAAGCGCGGCTATGTGACAATGGACGAACTGAATGCAGTTCTGCCCTCCGAGGAAGTCACATCTGAGCAGATCGAAGACACAATGGCGATGCTCTCCGACATGGGCATCAACGTTGTTGAAGAAGACGAAGTCGAAGAAGCCAGCGAAGCAGCGCCAGAAGAAGGCGGCGCACTGGCGTCAACCAGCGGCACCGCTGTTGCCACCGCAAAGAAGAAAGAGCCGACCGACCGCACGGATGACCCGGTGCGCATGTATCTGCGCGAAATGGGTTCGGTTGAGCTTCTCTCCCGCGAAGGCGAAATCGCGATTGCCAAGCGCATCGAGGCTGGCCGCGAAACCATGATCCAGGGCCTCTGTGAGAGCCCGCTGACCTTTCAGGCGTTGATCATCTGGCGCGACGAGCTGAACGAAGGCTCCACGCTGCTGCGCGAAATCATCGATCTTGAAACCACCTATTCCGGCCCCGAAGCCAAAGCTGCCCCGCAGTTCCAGAGCCCTGAAAAAATTGAGGCTGACCGCAAGGCTGCTGAAGAAAAGGAAAAGGCCCGCAAGGCGCGCCGCGACGACGATATTACCAATGTCGGCGGCGAAGAAGGTCCGACCGAAGAGGAAGAGGACGAAGAAGACGAGTCCAACCTGTCTCTTGCGGCCATGGAAGCAGAGCTTCGCCCGCAAGTGATGGAAACACTCGACCTTATCGCCGAGACCTACAAGAAACTGCGCAAGCTGCAGGACCAGCAGGTGGAAGCCCGCCTTGCTGCCACCGGCTCGCTTTCGACCTCACAAGAGCGCCGCTACAAGGAACTGAAGGACGAATTGATCACGGCTGTGAAGTCGCTTTCGCTCAACCAGAACCGTATCGAC
>JBNKQT010000210.1:0-2864 GCA_050297115.1 Ensifer sp.
GGCGGTTTCCTGCTTGTCTTTGGTAACAAAACTCTTTGCCATCTGAATAGCGGTGGATTGTCCGCCGTCCAGCCGGTATTCCGGCTCATATATTTTTGGCGGGTTGAAGATGTTGGTTGCTGTCTGAGTTGCAGCCCAGGCAAGGAAAACAGCCGGGCCGCCTTTTGCAGCATCGACGCCGCTTTTGGCCTGCTGGTACGCCTCCACAAGCAATTGCCCGCGGGCGGAGTCCATGATGGCGTCCTGCAATTGTTCAGAGGCAATGGAGGTTTCGTCATTGGCCTCCAGCATTTCATGCCGCAGTTTCTCACGGTGATACTTGGCTTCGAAAACGGCCTCGCGTGCCAATGAAATTGCCTGGTTCAGATCCTGCATCTCGGCGCGCTTGTTGGTGAAGGTTGCCCTGAATATGCCGTTGGTTTCGATGCTTAAAAGGGGTTTCAGGCCCTTCCCTTTCAGCCCGTCCACCACCTCCATTGCTTCGGCAAGTTTCTCGTCTGTTTCTCCGAGTTTTTCAAATGCCTCAAACAGAGTGTCCGCAGAAGCGTCCAGCGCAGCATCAGCCTTGCGTATTTCGCGCTCAACCTGCTCCAGTTCTATGCGCAAAGCGTTGACTTCTGGCGAAAAAGCCGGCGGCGGCAACTCTTTGTCGGCCGCGGCCGCCTTGCGTTCGGCAAGCTCGCTGTTCAACGTATCAAGACGCGATCGCGCCGCATCGGTCGCCGCTTGCAACGCCTGAAGCGCCGATTGAGCCGTCTGCTCGGAACCGCCAAATTCACGCACCTGTTCCCGCCGCCCCTCCAACCGTTCAATAACGGCGATCTCTCGCGCAATTGCGCTTTGAAGATTTTGATAGGTCGCTGACTTTTCAAAATCAGTCTGATCGCGCACAGGTCCGGCCTGCTTGCGTTGTAACTCAGCGATTTTCTCTTTGATTTCACTGCGGGTTGCTTGTAAAGGCCCGGTGGTTTCCGTATGAGTTACCAAAGCGGCGCCAAACCGCTTTTTTGCCTCGGCCTCAGCTTCAAAAGCGACGTTATAGCGGAAGCTGACATCGTCCAAATCTGCCTCAGCCTGCTGAAGGCGAGCCGCAAACACCTTGTCCTCAACTATCATGGCAACAATCTTTGCCGTCAGTGTATCATCCGACAGGTCGGCCGGAGCCATCGGCACGAAGCGTTTTGAGAGCAAGACACGCAGACCTTCGGGGAGAGGCAACTCGCCGGCCACATCGAATGGAGAGATGTAGCAGGCGATTTCAGAAGCGGCGCATGTCCTTTTATCGCTTTCGAAGCGAATGATACTCTCGAATTCCGTAATGGCTGCAGCGACTTCTTCCCGGTGTTTGGCAACATTGTTGATGCGCGTCCTCGTCTCGTTCAGGTATGCATTATCTTCCGCCGATAGACCGGGATATCCGGATTCGGGCACCAGATCTCCCGGCTCAAGAAGATGTAGACGGGCCTCATAAAAAGCGTTCAGTGTTTTCCTGCTGGTCTCGTTAAACTTCTGTTGATCGGCCAACCATGCCGTCATAAGGCGTTTGAATTCCGCGTTCTCACCGGTAGCAAATCCCCGATATATCGGTGTCGATATGGGCAACAAAAGCCCGTGGGACAGGTCGGACGCCAAACCACCGGACGTCTGAGACCCAATCTGCTCCGGGAGTTCAAGTATTATGGGCAAGGTCGGCATGGCAGGCGGCTCCAGATCGGAGCTTTGCGCCCGCGCCGCTCCGATCAAAGCTCCAGACACAAGGAATGCGACCAGCAAGGTCCATGCATGTTTGCGGGCATCGATAGCAAGGCGTCTCATGATCCGTCCTCCGGCAGTGTGATGTGCGCGCCTATCAGGTTTACTTCGGGGCCCTCACAATCACATGATCGACCATGACAGCGCCTTCACCCTGATTGTCATCAGTATGCGCGCCCAGACCAAAGGTCAGGAACAGGTTCTTTTTGCCCCGCAGCATTCTAAGGTTTTCCGTATTGAAGCTTCTGAACGTTTCCGTTCCCTCGGCTCCATAAGTGCCGGACATCGAATACTCGCGACCGGTTTTGCGCAAGATCAGGGTGAAGGGTTCGGCTGCATATTTTTCGCCCAAACCGTGATTGCGCCAGCGCTCTGTGCTGTGCGTGTAGTCCGTGTCTCTTGCTGTATCAATTGCTGCATTAAATCCTGACGCCGCACCAGCTTCGACTTTCGTAATGAACGAGTTCAGGGAGACTTCGCCGCTTTCAAAACTTGTGTCTATTCCGGCCGCCAGCCAGTTTTCGGCATCGTCCATCGCACCGAAATAGAAGACTTCCTCGCCATGTTGCATGTCGAGCATCAGGCGCACCTCGATCTCCCAGTCGTCGGCCGGAAGCGCATCCGCATGTGAGATTATGTTTGTCATATCCTCATCGAGCGGGGTTTGAGCGGGTGGCGTGCCTATGATCAGCAGTTCGCCATTCTCGATGATATAGCGGTTGACATTGGCATTGAGCACATCCCAGTCCTCAGCGAGAAAACTGCCCTCAAACTGATCTTCGAAGGCCACTTCGATCTGCGGCTCCAGTGCCGGTTCTTCTTCCGCAATAACAGGTTCTTCCGCTTCGATTTCAGCTTGCACGGCTTGAAGCGCGTCCGTCATGTCTGCCGCATTGTTGGCGGCAAACATCTGTCCGTTGCCATTGTCCGAGATGCACTGCAGTTTCGCGCGTTCCTCGTTAGAAAGATCGAAGCCAACTACGTGAATTCTGGTCGTAATACCCGTATCGTTCAGTGCTTTTGCCGCAGCGCATGGGTCGCCGTCGCAACTCTCCAGTCCATCGGAGATCAAGACGACCGTCGTGTCCTGCCCCTTTTTCTGTTCAAGCCAC
>JBNKQT010000211.1:0-3967 GCA_050297115.1 Ensifer sp.
CAGAATGGCCAGTCGGAAAACCTGCTTTGCACCATACTTGTCGGCGAGCCAACCGCTGGCAGGAATGAACATGCCGAGCGCAACCAGATAGGATGTCAGCGCCAGCTTCAACGTGATGGGATTTACCCCGATATCGGCCGCAATCACTGGCAACGACGTGGAAATGACAGACGAATCCATCAGTTCCATGAAGAAAGCGAAAGCAAGAATAAGGGGGACGATGCGGTTCATATCTGAGGCGGTCAGGCTTTCTTATCGGCATATTGTGCCAGAAACTCGCTCGACAGCCGGTCACGATAGGCACACAGATTGGGTTGGTTGACCACGGCATCGCGAATGGCACCCGGAAAAGCCTCGCAGCTTCCCGCAATCAAAAAGGCAAGCAAGGTGGCATCCGAGCGGCATGGCCTGTCACCCAAAAGGTAGGGTTTGTCGCCCAGCAGAAGCGAGAGTGCATGGGTGTTTTCTGCCGACAGGGAGTCATTTTCCGCGTCACTCATGCGTCCCGTTCCCTGACCCATGAGCGACTTTCTCACGCTCCGTCGCACCATCGGGCCAACAAGATTGCGAATAGGGAAGGGGAGGCTCCCAAAGGCCGCATCTTCGAGAACGCGCCAGCCATCTTCCCGGCCCCAACGCCGCTCGAGCGAAATAAAGTAGCTGGAATCCTCAAGCATGCGTTCGGCCATCAGCCCCAAAGCCAATGTAGCATCATCATAGCCACCACTGAAATCGGCACCATGAGTCGTTTCAAGGTGTCTCAGGATAAGGCGACTATCGGAAATGAGTGTGCCGTTGTCATCGATAAAAGGCAGCTTGCCCTTTGGCGCTTTGCGCAGGGCACCAAAGCCTGCCTTCACCGTATAGGGCGTGCCTGCCATTTCCAGCAGAATCATTGCCTTCATCACAAAAGGGCTCAGGTCGGGCTGGCCGAGGTTCGGCCCAAATCCGTAGAGGGTGATCATTTCGCGACGGTCTCCTGTGGGTGTAGCGCATTCTTATATCTGCTTGCATGTAGCATGCAGGAAAGCATTTTGGGTGGCGGAAAGCGATTTGATTCAAAAACTTGTACCTGACTTCTTCCCTTCCTGTCATGAACGTGTTACGAGCCCTCGCCAACTTCCAAGACGAAATGGAAAGACACCGGTGAGGGCCACGATTCGCTTCCGCCGGGTTTTTTGCATTAAATATCGCTTATCGAAAGGAACTTGGCATGGCGCGTATCATTGAAACCGCAACGGGCCTTGAAGCTCTCACCTTTGACGATGTGCTGCTGCAGCCGGGTCATTCCGAAATCATGCCGGGGCAGACCAACATTGCCACCCGCATTGCTCCTGATATTGAGCTGAACCTTCCAATCCTGTCGTCTGCCATGGACACGGTAACGGAAGCTCGACTGGCCATCGCCATGGCGCAGGCTGGCGGCATCGGCGTTATTCACCGCAATCTGACGCCGGTTGAACAGGCTGAAGAAGTCCGTCAGGTCAAGAAATTCGAAAGCGGCATGGTGGTGAACCCGGTCACCATCGGCCCGCAGGCAACGCTGGCTGAAGCGCTTTCCCTGATGAAGGCGCATGGCATTTCCGGCATTCCGGTTGTTGAAAATGAAGGTGCCGGCAGGCTGGTGGGGATCCTCACCAACCGCGATGTGCGCTTTGCCTCCAACCCGGAGCAGAAAATCCACGAACTGATGACCAAGGAAAACCTGATCACGGTTTCCGAAAATGTCGATCAGCAGGAAGCCAAGCGTCTGCTGCACTCGCACCGCATTGAAAAGCTTCTCGTTGTTGACAATGACCACCGTTGTGTCGGTCTCGTGACTGTGAAGGACATTGAGAAGTCTCAACTCAACCCTAATGCCTCCAAGGACGCTCAAGGCCGTCTGCGCGCTGCCGCCGCAATCTCCGTTGGTGATGATGCGCGCGAACGCGCTGAACGCCTGATTGATGCAGGCGTAGACGTGCTGGTGATTGATACAGCCCATGGCCACAGCCAAAAGGTTCTGGACTCGGTAGCTGTCGTGAAGAAGATGACCAACTCGGTTCGCGTCATTGCCGGTAACGTAGCAACTGCAGGCGGCACAAAGGCATTGATCGATGCTGGAGCGGATGCCGTGAAAGTGGGCATTGGCCCCGGCTCCATCTGCACCACACGCATTGTGGCCGGTGTTGGCGTGCCGCAGCTTTCCGCGATCATGGGTTCGGTGGAAGAAGCGCAGAAAGCTGGTATACCGGTGATTGCCGATGGCGGTATCAAATTCTCCGGCGATCTTGCAAAGGCCATCGCCGCCGGCGCATCTGCCTGCATGGTTGGCTCGCTGCTGGCCGGTACGGATGAAAGCCCGGGCGAAGTTTACCTCTATCAGGGTCGTTCCTTCAAAGCCTATCGTGGCATGGGTTCCGTTGGCGCCATGGCCCGCGGTTCGGCAGACCGCTATTTCCAGGCAGAAGTGCGCGACACGCTGAAACTGGTGCCGGAAGGTATTGAAGGCCAGGTGCCATACAAGGGGCCGGTCTCCGGCGTGTTGCACCAGCTTGCAGGTGGCTTGAAGGCAGCCATGGGCTATGTCGGTGGTGTTGATCTGCCAGACTTCCAGAAGAAGGCGACCTTCGTCCGCATCTCCGGTGCCGGTCTTCGCGAAAGCCACGCGCATGATGTGACAATCACGCGCGAAAGCCCGAACTATCCAGGCGGCGTATAAGAGGGCGCTTTCATGATTTCGATGGGCACATCAACTGCGATCTTCTGGCCGATGGTCGCGCATTTTGTGCTCGTAGCAATCATCTATGTTGTTTTGAGTTTCCGGCGCGCCGATGCTGTGCGCGCCGGAGAAGCCAAGGCCAGCCAGTTTCGTGAAAACCAGCTGGAGCCGGAGCGCAGCCGCTTCATCCGCAACAATCTGGAAAACCAGTTCGAGCTGCCAACGCTTTTCTATCCGGTTTGTATCGCGCTTTACGTGACCGGTGGTGCCGACCTTTACGCGGTGCTGCTTGCATGGCTTTTTGTTGCCGCGCGCTACGCCCATGCATGGATACATATCCGCACCAACCGAATCCGCCACCGTCGTCCAGCCTTTATCATCAGCTTCCTGATCCTCGTTCTTATGTGGCTGGCATTCGCGGTGAACCTGCTCTATTTGCAGCTTGGCGAAATCATTCCTTGAGATTTCGCGGTTTGCGAAAAACGCTCTCGACTGCCGTGTTGCTCTGAATTATCTATAATTTCATGACGACTGCAAAATCTGACACGATTGCCACGCGTATTAGCCGCGCATTGGCAGAGCGTATTATCTCCGGAGAAATTGAAGCTGGCGCAAAATTGCGGCAGGATCATATCGCGGAAGAATTTGGCGCGAGCCATGTTCCCGTGCGCGAGGCGTTTCGCCAACTGGAAATGCAGGGGCTTGTCATCCGCGAACCGCGCCGGGGTGTGCGTGTTGCAGGATTTACGGCGGGCGAGGTGCGTGAGGTTGCCGAAATGCGCGCTGCACTGGAGGTTCTCGCGCTCCGCAAGGCCGCCCCGCACCTGACCAAAGCGATTCTGGATGCAGCTGAAGAGGCGACAAGGGCAGGAGACCATGCGGGCGATGTGCAAGCATGGGAAGATTCCAACCGCCTGTTTCACAAGATCATTCTTGAGCCCTGCAGAATGCCGCGCCTGTTAAAGGCGATTGATGATCTGCATGCGGCCAGCGCCCGCTTTCTGTTCCTGGGCTGGCGGGCAGAATGGGAAGCGCCTACTGATCGCGATCACCGGGCGATTCTCGCCGCCTTGCGGTCTGGCGATGTGGAACTGGCCGCAACAGTCTTGTCGCGTCATGTTTTGACGAGTGGCGCAAAGCCCAAGAAATAGGGCTTTCGAGTTTTCGAATTCGTCTTCTTTCAGAAATTATAGATAGTCTATTGCCATGAATGCGGATTTGTGGATTCATTTAGCGATAGAAGTGTCAAATTATAGATAATTTTGA
>JBNKQT010000212.1:0-5711 GCA_050297115.1 Ensifer sp.
CCTCAAAGAAATTCATCAACCCATCACGGATCAAGGCTTGGCCTTTTCTCAATCGAGGTTATCCTGAACATTGCAACATCAGGAGAAAACGATGTCCAATTTTCGTGCACGCCCACCTGCGCAGCCAACTGTCCTTACCGATGATGATGTCTGCCGCATCACGCAGTGGGACTTTGAGCCGGGGGCTGACACAGGCCATCACGTCCATGGATTGGGTTATGTCGTCGTGCCGATGACCGACTGCAACATGTTGATTGAGGATGCCGAGGGCAGCCGCGAGGTGTTTATTGCCAAGGGTGCGGCCTATCGACGTGATGCGGGGGTAGAGCATAATGTGGTCAACAACGGAAATGACCCTATGTCCTTCATCGAAATTGAGTATAAGGGGGCATGAGCGACGAACCAAAATTCGAATTGGGATTTGAACCTGCACACGGTCAGGCCATAACGGTTGCCGAGAATGTTCAGCGAATAACCGTGCCCAATGGCGGCCCGTTCACCTTCCACGGGACCAACAGCTATATTGTCGGTAACAAATCCGTATGCGTTATCGATCCTGGCCCTGATATGGACGTCCATTTTGATGCGCTCATGCGCGCACTGGAAGGCCGCGAGGTAACCCATATTGCGGTGAGTCACACTCATAAAGACCACTCCCCGCTTTCGCATAGATTGAAGGCTGCCACCGGTGCCACGATTGTGGCAGAGGGCCCACATCGTCCCGCCCGCCCGCTTTTCGAAGGAGAGACCAACCCCTTTGCAGAAAGCTCGGACATTGAATTTGTTCCCGATATTGTTTTGGAAGACGGTCAGACTGTTTCCGGCGATGGCTGGAGCCTGACAGGCATCACAACCCCCGGCCACACGGCCAATCATATGGCTTTTGCGCTGGATGAGAGCGGAATTCTCTTTTCCGCCGACCACGTTATGGCGTGGACAACCACCATTGTTGCCCCACCTGACGGCTCCATGACAGACTACATGGCGTCATTGCAGCGCTTGATGCAGCGCGATGATCGGGTTTACCTGCCAGGCCACGGCGGCCCGGTGAGAGACCCGCTGCCCTTTTTGCGCGGTTTGAGAACCCACCGGCGCATGCGCGAGCGCGCGATTCTCGAACGTTTGAAGGTCGGAGACCGCTCCATTCCTGATATGGTCAAGGTTATTTATCGCGAGACGGACCCACGACTGCATGGTGCTGCCGGGCTTTCAGTGCTGGCCCACTTGGAAGATTTGGTCGCGCGCGGTGTGGTCGCTTGCGATGGTGTACCAAGATTGTCGGGAATTTTCGAAATCCGATAGGGCCATCAGCCGCCAGCAATGCCCAATAGCTCGGCATCTAATGCCCGAAGAAACCGGTCGGCGGCAGCAGCACTTCCACCGATATCAGCGACACCGTAGCGGGCTGTTACGCGAATGTCGGCCAGCGTTGTTTCTTCCTCTTCACGTAACCTGATGACGAAGTCGTATTGCAACCCGCTCAAGATTGACTTGGTGTGCCCCTGAAAGAAAGCCTCATAAACTTCCGGCTGCGCCTGCTGCAATGCTGTGATTTCGTCAATTCCCGGACGCAGCTCGGGAACCGGTATCTGAATTTCATCCTCTACCGTTTCACCACCCTCATCCTCTGACACAGGCGGATCCTCTGGCAACACTTCAAGGCCTGGCGGCAACTCTTCCATTGCAATGTCGAGCCTCGCGGCAGCGGCGGCATTTCGTACACCGATAACAACGCGGTCCAAAGCACCCTCGTAGCGATGACCGATCAGTTCGGGATAGGCAAGAAACTGCGCCTGTCGTTCTGCCGGACCCAACTGGCCACGCTCGCCAAGCCACATCTGATCATAGGATGGCTCCACGATAAAGGCTGGGACTTCATTGAGGTCCGTCGAAACCTCCCAAAACTGCGGGCGGTTCTCAAACCGCCAGGCGGTATAGGCAGCAGGGCCAATAACAGGCAAGGTCAAAATCATCGCGACAAAGGCAGCGTGCCCCCCTTTGGCCCCGGTTCGCCATAGGTTTTCAAACCCGATCAGAGCCAGAATAAGCGCAAACAAGGACATGCCAACGCTGATAAAAACAACCGCAATAAACGCTGGAGTTTGTACAGGTCCGAAGCGGTGTCCCGCCCATGCAACGACCAAAAGAACAAAGGAAAAATAGGCAATCCTGCGCGCCCAATGCGCAGCATGGGAATAAGGCCGTTCAAATTGCACCGCCATGCCGCTGTCATTCCTCTTCGTCAAAATCTATCGGCGGAATCGCCCGCATATATCGAACTATTAGCAAGTTTGTCGCGATTTGTGCAATCGGGTACGCCCCGTAGCCATTGCTGCCTCAAAATAGCCATGCGGTACGGCAAGACTTCTTGCCAGCGGGGGCCACGAAAGGGAGTAAATAGTAATGCCGGTTTCCAGCGAACGACAAGCAGACAAACAAAATGCAATCCAGGCCGAAAAAGTTGTCTCGGCAGCACCCCAGCAGGCTGAGCTGCGTGGCACGCTTGCAAGTAAAATCAGCGCTGTTTCGACATCCGAAGAGTGCTTTGCAGACGATGTGCGAAAGCTCGCCCACACCCTCGGCGGGGAATACCTCTTCGACCTGCCTGCATCCGGTTTGGCTGAAAGCTGCCAGCGGATTGCAGCTATTCAATTGCCGCTCAACGGAAATGGACTACCTCAGACCGAATTCATATTGCTCGACAAGGATGGCGAAAACCTTCGACTGCGGACGGATCGTGATCGATTGAAAGATCTTGAAAAATTTTCAGCTACGTTCATTGACGTCTTGGGGCATATCGGTCCGCTGAACAGGCATGCAGGCCCAGAGAGCAAAACAGCCAATTAAGCGGAACCAGAGCGCGGCGAACCAGTTTTTTCTTCTTCCAGAATGGTCGCCTGCGCGGCAGCCAAACGCGCAACCGGCACACGGAATGGTGAGCAGGAGATGTAATCCAGTCCGGTCGACTCACAGAACCTGATCGAGGCTGGATCACCGGCATGCTCGCCGCAGATCCCCAACTTCAACGCCTTGCGAGCAGAGCGACCGCGTTCGCATCCCAGCTTGATGATTTCGCCGACCCCTTCATAGTCCAGCGAGACGAAGGGGTCTTTATCGATCACGCCCTTTTGCCGATACGTCTGCAAAAAGCCGCCAGCATCATCACGCGAAATTCCGAAAACGGTCTGCGTCAAGTCGTTGGTGCCAAACGAGAAGAATTCAGCAGCGGCAGCAATTTCCTGCCCCCGGAAAGCAGCCCGCGGCAGCTCAATCATGGTGCCAACGAGATAGTCGATGAAAACGCCGGTTTCGCTGGCAACGTCAGAGGCCACTTTGGCGATGCGCGCCTTCACATAGTCCAGCTCGCGCCTGAGGCTGACAAGCGGCACCATGATTTCCGGCACAACAGGTGCGCCAGTGCTTTGAGCGGCTTCCACCGCGGCCTCGAAGACAGCACGTGCCTGCATCTCTACAATTTCGGGGAAGGAGATCGCCAATCGGCAGCCGCGGTGACCCAGCATCGGGTTAAACTCGTGCATGGAGTCGATGCGCTGGCGCAAGTCAGTTTCTGCTACCCGCATACGGGTTGCCATTTCGGCAATATCCGCATCCGCCTTGGGCAAAAACTCATGCAATGGCGGATCCAGCAAGCGGATTGTAACGGGCATACCGTGCATGATTTCGAAAAGTTCGATGAAATCCGAGCGCTGCATGGGCAGAAGCTTGTCGAGGGCAGCGCGGCGACCTTTTTCGTCCTCGGCAAGGATCATTTCGCGCATTACATTGATGCGCCCTTCCTCGAAAAACATATGCTCGGTACGGCAAAGGCCAATGCCCTCGGCACCAAAATTACGCGCTGCGCGGGCCTCGGTATTGGTATCAGCGTTGGTGCGCACATCCATGCGGCGAATATCATCGGACCACTGCATGATTTTGGCAAAGTCGCCTGCCAATTCAGGCTGTACCATCTGCGTCTCGCCTTGGATGATCTGCCCGAGGGAGCCATCAATTGTGATGTGGTCACCCTTCTTCAAGGTCACGCCGAAACTGGTCATGGTGCCTGCATCCACGTCAATGCGAACACCACCGGCACCAGCAACGCAGGGAATACCCATTCCGCGCGCCACCACAGCGGCATGGCTGGTCAGTCCTCCGCGCGAGGTCAGAACACCCTGCGCCACATGCATGCCATGCACGTCCTCCGGGCTCGTTTCCGAGCGCACCAGAATAACCTTCCGCCCCTCTTTGGCGAGGTTCACGGCATCATGTGATGAAAAGACAATTTCACCTGCCGCAGCGCCCGGAGATGCAGGCAACCCTGTACCAATCACCTCACGTTCCACAGATGGGTCGATTGAGGGGTGAAGCAGTTGTTCCAGCTCCAGCGGATCGATGCGGGTCAGGGCCTCTGTCTGGGTGATAAGACCCTCATGCACCATATCAACCGCCGAACGCATCGCGGCCTTGATATCGCGGCGTGCCGGGCGGCTTTGCAGGACCCAGAAATGCCCGTCATCAATGGTGAACTCGAACTGGATAACATCACGAAACTTGCGCTCCAATCGACGGGTCATATCCTCCAGCGCCTCATAGGAGTCCGGCATCATCGCCTCAAGCGACATCTCTGTGCGCTCCGCCTCCTTTCGACCCTTTTCCTAAATCTTACTGGCCTCTCGACGGCCAGCCGTCAGATCATAGCCCTGCGCCTTGGGCAAAAATTCACCCGTGACGCCCGGAACACCAGTCTTGGGATTGCGCGTGAACGCATTGCCAACAGCCGAGGCATCATTGCGATTGCCGAAAACCATCTGCTGAATGTTTACAGCCGTTCCCCAATCGGAAGACAAGCCGTGCATCTGCCGGTAGGCAACAGCGCGTGGCGCCGTCCAGCTCTTGAACGCTGCCGTGATCGCCTGCCAAAGCTGCGCTTCAGCGTCCTGCGGGAACTCCTCATCCAACTCCTCGCGTATAATATCCTTGCAGCATGCAATCAGACTGCGCCAATCATCCTCGCCGTGTTTGTCGGCATGGACAAACTCTTCGCCAAGACGTTCTTCCAGCAGCTCTTCAAGGGCGCCGTGATCAAGTCCCATGACAATATCTGCATAGGCCACAATAAAGCGGCGATAAGAATTCCATGCGAAATTTGTGTCGCCCGTATTTCGTGCGAAAACCTCAACAGTGTCATCATTCAGACCAAGATTGAGGATTGTTTCGATCATACCCGGTATTGGGCGTCTGGAGCCAGCACGCACTGAAAGCAAAAGCGGGTTCTCGATGCTTCCAAGGCTTGCGCCCTGTACCGCGCCCAAAGCATTCAGAGCGCTTGTAACCTGTTCTTTCAGTGAATCGGGAAAGTGACCGCCATGGTCATGAAACCAGGTGCAAGCTTCGGTGATAATCGTCATGCCAGGCGGCACCGGGAGGCCAAGACTGCTCAGCTCAGCAAGGTTTGCACCTTTACTACCAAGCAAGACCACCTCGGACGCATCGCCTTCGGCGTGGCCCGAACCGAAACTGTAAACCCATTTGCGCATAAATCGTCTGCCTGGTTCCCCTCTACCGGCTACGTTTCCTCCCCAGCCAGTCTTTGAAAACTAGAATATTGCAACTAAAAAGAAAATGGGGCCTTAAGAAAAAAATGCTGCGGCGCACAACGAATATTGCCTCGACGGTGGACTTGGTGTTTTTTCTGGAAATCTGAACGCCCT
>JBNKQT010000213.1:0-4058 GCA_050297115.1 Ensifer sp.
GCTCAACGACACGCATGAACGCGTCCTCTTTTCAGAGAAATTCGCCTGCCCGGTTTCAGGCTTCACCATTTCGGAAATTGAACCACGCCTGTTTTCGTTCAACAACCCGTTTGGCGCGTGCCCTACATGTGATGGCCTCGGTTTCCAGCAAAAGATTGATTCTTCGCTTATCGTGCCGGAACCTGACAAAACGCTCCGCGACGGCGCCATTGCGCCCTGGGCCAAATCCTCTTCCCCCTATTACACCCAGACTCTGGAAGCACTTGGTAAGCATTTTGGCTTCAAAATGGGCCAAAAATGGAGCGACCTTGGAGATCCGGCACGTCAGGCCATTCTCAACGGCACCAAGGACAAGATCACTTTCAACTACCGCGATGGCTCCCGCTCTTACACGACCGAAAAAACCTTCGAGGGAATCGTGCCAAACCTCGAGCGCCGCTGGAAAGAAACCGATTCAGCCTGGGCACGCGAGGAAATCGAACGTTACATGTCGGCAGCTCCCTGCCCCTCATGCGATGGTTTCCGGCTGAAGCCCGAAGCGCTCGCTGTCAAAATCAACAAGTTGCATATTGGCGAAGTAACCAACATGTCGATCCGCGTCGCGCGCGACTGGTTTGAGGAACTTCCCGAACATCTGACAGCCAAGCAAAACGAGATCGCCGTCCGCATCCTGAAAGAAATTCGCGAAAGACTGCGCTTTCTCAATGATGTCGGGTTGGAATATCTCAGCATGTCCCGCAATTCAGGAACGCTGTCCGGCGGCGAAAGCCAGCGCATCCGCCTGGCGTCCCAAATCGGTTCCGGCCTCACCGGCGTGCTTTACGTCCTCGACGAACCCTCAATCGGTCTCCATCAGCGCGACAACGCCCGTCTTCTGGATACGCTGCAGCATCTGCGCGATATTGGAAACACTGTGATTGTCGTCGAACACGATGAAGACGCCATTTTGACAGCTGACTATGTCGTGGATATCGGCCCGGCCGCAGGCATCCACGGCGGCACAGTCGTTGCCCAGGGCACACCCCAGGAAATTATCGCTAACCCGAATTCGCTCACCGGCAAGTACCTGTCCGGTGACATGCAGGTTGCTGTGCCTGAAAGCCGCCGCAAAACGAAGAAAGGCCGCGAAGTCAAAGTTATCGGCGCGCGCGCCAACAACCTCAAGAATGTAACCGCCTCCATTCCGCTTGGCGTCTTCACGGCGGTCACTGGCGTATCGGGCGGTGGCAAGTCAACATTCCTTATTGAAACTTTGTACAAAGCAGCAGCGCGCCGCATCATGGGTGCACGGGAAAACCCGGCCGATCACGACCGGATCGACGGTTTTGAACATATCGACAAGGTGATCGATATCGACCAGTCTCCTATTGGCCGCACGCCACGCTCAAACCCTGCCACCTATACAGGCGCGTTCACGCCCATCCGCGACTGGTTCGCCGGCCTGCCGGAAGCCAAGACCCGCGGTTACCAGCCCGGTCGCTTTTCCTTCAATGTGAAAGGCGGACGCTGTGAAGCCTGCCAGGGCGATGGCGTCATCAAGATTGAGATGCACTTCCTTCCAGACGTCTATGTCACCTGCGATGTCTGCCACGGCAAACGTTACAATCGCGAAACGCTTGAGGTCACATTCAAGGGCAAATCAATTTCCGATGTTCTTGATATGACGGTCGAAGAAGGCGTCGAATTCTTCTCTGCTGTTCCCGCCGTCCGTGATAAACTGCAGGCCCTGTTTGATGTTGGCTTGGGCTACATAAAGATCGGCCAGCAGGCCAATACGCTTTCAGGCGGCGAGGCCCAGCGCGTCAAGCTTGCCAAGGAGCTCTCCAAACGCTCCACTGGCCGCACGCTCTATATTCTTGATGAACCAACAACCGGTCTGCATTTTCACGATGTCGCAAAACTGTTGGAAATGCTGCACGAGCTGGTCAATCAGGGTAATTCAGTTGTTGTGATCGAACACAATCTTGAAGTCATCAAAACGGCAGACTGGATTGTCGATTTCGGCCCCGAGGGCGGCGATGGCGGCGGCGAAATTGTCGCCACTGGTACACCAGAGGACATCGTCAAGGTCGAACGCTCCTACACCGGCCAATTCCTCAAAGAACTGCTTGAGCGTCGTCCGCTGAGCAAGACACAAGCGGCGGAATGATATGACACCAACAGGGAAAATCCGAGTTGGCATTGGCGGTTGGACATTCGCGCCATGGCGCAATCATTTCTATCCCTCTGATCTAAAACATAAGGATGAACTTGCTTATGCTGGCTCCAAACTGGCGACAATTGAAATCAATGGCACCTACTACTCCACTCAGAAACCGGCTACTTTCGCCAAATGGGCATCGGAAACCCCCGAAGATTTCGTCTTTTCGCTAAAGGCAGTGCGCTACGCTACCAACCGTCGCGTACTCGCCGAAGCGGACGAATCTGTCACCAGATTTCTGTCATCTGGCATAACTGAGCTTGGCTCCAAACTCGGCCCCATACTTTGGCAATTTATGCCAACAAAACAGTTCGACCCCGACGATTTTGGCGCGTTTCTTGCACTTTTGCCGGAGACGCAGGATGGCATTTCCTTGCGCCACGCCGTCGAAGTGCGACACCCATCATTTGTCGTTCCAGAATTTGTCGAACTTCTGCGAAAACATAATGTTGCTTGCGTCCTGGCCGATCATCACGAATATCCCATGATCGCTGACCCTACAGCAGGCTTCGTTTATGCGCGGCTCCAAAAGGGCGACGATGCCAATTCACGCTGCTATCCAGACGCTGACATAGATGTATGGAAGACACGACTTTCGCTTTATGCCGCAGGTGGTCAGCCGGAGGATTTGCCAAGCCTGTCAACGACCAGCGATATCCAGCCACCACGTGATGTCTTTGCCTTCTTCATTACGGGCGGGAAACTGAATGCACCTGCTGGCGCAGTGGCACTTCAACGCAAGTTTGGCTGAAACACCAACCTCAGTCCCAATCTTCAGGAGAGCGTCATGGTAAAAATCCGGCTGGACGAGTTCATTGTAGCAGCCAAGGCAGCCACCTATGCCGGGGAAGGCTCGCCAGTCCCCTCCTGTCGCCCAGGTTCCCATGATTTTGCACATTCCCAAGGCCCGTGGTCATACCTCGACAGTTATTTCGGCGGAACAGACTTCGCGGGCCAGGAAACCGTCTGGTACAAAAACAAGCCAGTTTGGGCGATGAACTACTACGGCACCATCATGGACCCAAGCCGCCTCGATGCCCAACGCGCAGGCACCGTCATCAAGGCAGCACTATCGGCCCTCTATCAGCGGGAACGTCGTTTTTTGGGTGGCTGGACATACGACCATGAATTCGGTCGTTATACGGACCAATCTCAGGGTACATTTGAACGCTTTACCGGACGTGAGGCAATTCACGTCGATGACCTGAGTGCCTTTCAGCTGCATTATCATGGCGGCAAAATTACCGCCTGACCTCACATCTCTACAACCGTTCCGTCATCCAGCGTAATACGCCGGTCCATCCGTGCAGCTAACTCCATGTTATGGGTCGCTATAATGGCGGCCAGACCGGATTGCCGTACAAGGGCATTGAGCGCATCAAACACATAACCTGCGGTCTCGGGATCCAGGTTTCCGGTTGGCTCATCAGCCAGCAAAACCGTCGGTGCATTGGCAACAGCCCGCGCAATGGCCACGCGCTGTTGCTCACCACCCGAAAGCTCACCCGGTCGGTGCGTGGCGCGATGCCCCATCCGCATATAGTCCAGAAGCTGCTCGGCCCGCTCTGCCGCTTCCGGCTTTGCCAGACCAGCAATCATCTGCGGGATCATGATGTTTTCAAGGGCTGAAAACTCCGGCAAAAGATGGTGAAACTGGTAGACAAAGCCAATTTCCTCACGCCGCACTGCGGTTCTCTCGTCATCGCTCATTGAGCCACAAGGCAGTCCATTCACGTAAACGTCACCAGATGAGGCATGTTCCAATAAGCCAGCGATTTGCAACAAAGTGGACTTTCCCGTGCCCGACGGCGCCACCAATGCGGTCAGTTCTCCCTCACGCAATGTAAAATCCGCGCCT
>JBNKQT010000214.1:0-5280 GCA_050297115.1 Ensifer sp.
GCCAGGCATTCAGCGCCAGACTCGCAGTGATCCAGAATGCAATAATAACGCCAAGCTGCGCGCCCCAATGAACAGCGATTGCACCGCGTTGGCGGATATGGGCTTCACCAGCCCGAAATACACCGACTGCCTGCCAGATGAAGACAACACCGTGTAGGAAAGCGGCCAGAACGAGAACGGCCGGTGCCCAATCATTGTAGTCTTCATATTCGCCAGGCCGAAGCGCATATTGGAGCAGGTATATGATCGCCCGCAGAGCAACGAGGTTTACCGCAAAGGACCAGAATAGGCCCTGCTCACCTCGCCAGTGGCTGAGAATGTAGTTTTTAACACGCCTTAGCAACATGATGGCAGATTAGCACAGCAGGGCCGAGAACTGGAGTGTCTATCCCCAGTTCTCCTTTACCGGCTCCATCACAAAACTCGTTGATGTGTTGGCCACATAAGGAAGGCTGGAAATGCTCTCGCCCAAAACAAGACGATATCGTTGAATGCTGGATGTACGCACCTTCAACAGATAGTCGAAACGCCCGGCAATCATATGGCATTCCTCGATCTCTGTGATCTTTCGTGCCGCGTCATTAAAGGCCCGCAACGCCTCGTCAGTTGTGTTGGTAAGCTTCACCTCAACGAAGGCGACATGGTTCAACCCAAGCTTCGCAGGGCTGAGGATCGCCTTGAAGCCTTCGATGTAACCCTGCTCCACCAGCCGTTTCATGCGCACCTGACAGGGTGTTTTGGATAGCCCAACGCGGGATGCAAGCTCAGTGACGCTAAGGCGGCCATCCCGGCTCAGTTCCTGCAGGATTTTGATATCCCATTGGTCGATTTCACTATATTTTGAAATATCAGTTAGCATCTATTCTCTCAATGGAGTGAAATGAAGTTCATTTGTGCTATCATGACAGAAATGAAAGTCAAATTCACCTCCGGATTTCAGGTATGATGAAACGTATTGTTCACCCGGAGACCGCCGCCATGGTTGCGCTGTTAAAATTCGATTCCACTGCTCCTTTTTCCGCCTTTGCTCCCCACCACACGCGGGGCGACACGGGCCGTGCAGATATAGCGGCAGCCTATCGCAGGGCAGAAGCGGAATGCGTGGCCGCTCTCCTCCCTTCTGCCCGCTTGCCGGAAATGCTCAAGGCGTCTATTGCCGAAACCACAAGCAAGCTCGTCAGGTCGCTTCGCGCCAAGCCCAGAGGCTCAGGGATGGAGGGTCTCGTGCATGAATATTCGCTCTCCAGCGATGAAGGTGTTGCCCTGATGTGCCTTGCGGAAGCGCTGCTTCGAATTCCGGACGCTGCGACCCGCGATGCCCTGATCCGTGACAAGATTGCCCACGGCAAATGGGAAACGCATCTGGGAGATGGCCGTCCGCTATTTGTGAATGCTGCGACCTGGGGCTTGGTGCTCACCCGCAAGATAACGGCAACTGTCGATGATGGCAGCCTTTCTGCCGCGCTGACAAAACTCATTGCACGCTGCGGCGAGCCGGTCATCCGTCAGGGCGTGGACATGGCGATGCGCATGATGGGTGAGCAATTCGTCACGGGTGAAACGATTGGCGAAGCCTTGAAAAATGTGCGCCCAAAGGAGAAGGCCGGCTTCCTCTATTCCTACGATATGTTGGGTGAGGCGGCGATGACAGCCGCAGATGCTGCCCGCTACTATGCGGAATATGAGACTGCAATTCACGCGGTCGGGAAAAACGCCAAGGGCCGGGGTGTCTACGCCGAGTCCGGCATTTCCATCAAACTGTCGGCACTCCATCCGCGCTACACACCGGCGCAGACGGGGCGGGTCATGGGAGAGCTTTTGCCCCGCGTAAGTGCACTTACCAAGCTCGCTATGTCGTATGATATCGGTATCAATATAGATGCCGAGGAGGCCGACCGGCTTGACCTGTCATTGGATGTTCTGGAAGCCTTGTGCTCTGACCCTGCCTTTGATGGATGGAATGGCCTGGGCTTTGTGGTTCAGGCCTACGGCAAGCGCGCGCCTGCTGTTCTTGACTGGATCATAGGCCTGTCCAAACGTACCGGCCATCGCATCATGGTGCGTCTGGTCAAGGGCGCTTACTGGGATACAGAGATCAAGCGCGCACAGGTGGATGGTCTTGAAGATTATCCCGTGTTTACCCGAAAGGTGCATACAGACATTTCATACATTGCCTGCGCACGGAAATTGCTGGAGGCAAGAGAGTTCGTATTCCCGCAATTTGCCACCCACAACGCGCAGACGCTTGCAGCCGTCTATCATCTGGCAGGACCAGACTTCAAACACGGTGATTATGAGTTCCAGTGCCTGCATGGCATGGGCGAGCCACTTTATGAGGAGGTCGTGGGCGCCTCGAAATTGGATCGGCCTTGCCGGATCTACGCGCCGGTCGGCACACACGAGACCTTGCTGGCCTATCTCGTACGGCGCTTGTTGGAAAATGGGGCCAACGCCTCTTTCGTCAATCGGATCGCGGACCCGACCGTGCCAGTTGCAGCGCTTGCCAAAGACCCGGTCGAAGACGTGCTTTCCATGCGCGAGCCCGGCTCATCGCATGAACAGATCGCACACCCATCCGCAATATTGGGCGAGCAGCGGCGAAACTCCGAAGGTCTCGACCTTTCAGATACGAATACCCTGATCGAGTTGAACTGGTCGCTCCAGCATTCGGCAGACACGCTATGGACATCAGCGCCCGTAATCGTGGGCGAGGTGTCTGCCGGTTCTGAAAAGCCGGTTCTCAATCCGGCAAACCATGAAGACGTTGTCGGAACGGTCACAGAAGCATCGCAGCAAGATGCAGCAGCAGCCGTTCGTTCTGCATGCGATCACGCGTCGGGTTGGGCCAGCACAACGCCAGAAGCTCGTGCCGCCATTCTTGAGCAGGCGGCAGACAACATGCAGTCGCGCATTGAAGGCCTGATGGGCATTTTGATGCGGGAGGCGGGAAAAACAGCCTTCAACGCGATTGGTGAGGTGCGCGAGGCGGTTGATTTCCTGCGATACTATGCCCAAGAGGTGCGCACGAATTTCTCCCGTGAGCAGAAGCCCCTTGGCCCCATCGTATGTATCAGCCCTTGGAATTTTCCCCTGGCGATCTTCACTGGGCAGATCGCTGCTGCGTTGGCTGGGGGCAATGTCGTACTGGCCAAGCCTGCAGAAGAAACACCACTGATTGCCGCACAGGCCATTGAAATCCTGCATGATGCGGGCATCCCCCGCGAAGCGCTGCAGTTTTTGCCAGGGGATGGAAAGGTGGGAGCTGCACTTGTCGGTGCGCAAGGGGTTGAAGGTGTTATGTTCACCGGCTCAACCGAGGTTGCCCGGCTTATTCAAAAGCAGTTGACCACAAGGCTTTCCAGCACAGGAAAGCCCATCCCGCTAATTGCGGAAACGGGTGGTCAGAATGCGATGATCGTTGATTCTTCGGCACTTGCAGAGCAGGTAGTCGCCGATGTCATAACGTCTGCATTTGACAGCGCCGGACAACGTTGCTCGGCATTGCGTGTTTTGTGCCTGCAGGAGGATATTGCCGACCGCACATTGGCCATGTTGAAAGGCACAATGCAGGAGCTCGTTATTGGTAACCCTGACCAGCTGGCTGTTGATGTGGGGCCCGTGATCCACGGCGAAGCCAAAGGGGTGATTGAGCAGCATATCAAAGCGATGCGCGACAAAGGCCTGCGGGTGGAGCGTTTCGATCTGCCGCCTGAGACAGATGTGGGGACATTCGTTGCGCCCACAATCATCGAAATTGAAAGGATCAGCGATCTGGGCCGAGAGGTCTTTGGTCCCGTCTTGCATGTCATTCGCTATCGAAGGAAAGAGCTCGACAAGCTTATCGCGCAGATCAACAAGACCGGTTATGGCTTAACCTTCGGCCTTCACACCCGCCTGGATGAGACCATCGAGCAGGTGTGCAGGCAGGTTTCTGTCGGCAATGTCTACATCAACCGCAATATCGTTGGCGCTGTTGTTGGTGTGCAGCCATTTGGCGGGCGCGGCTTGTCTGGTACAGGGCCAAAGGCTGGTGGCCCGCTTTATCTCACAAGATTGACGACCAAGGCACCGAAACTGTCTCTTGAGGGAGTGGCGCGCGAAAATCCGGCCCTAACGGCTTTCACCGATTGGCTGGAGCAAAATGGCTTTGAGCGCCTTGTTAGCCGGGTTCGTGGCATCGGTGAAGGCTGCGCTTTGGGTGCCTCGGTCGAGCTTCCCGGTCCTGTTGGTGAACGCAATATCTACGAGCTGCATCCGCGCGGTACCGTGGCACTCTTCCCGGAATCCATTGACGGCATGGTCATTCATTTGGCCTCTGCATTGGCATCTGGAAATCGCGTGATTGTTGATGCCACCGCTGGTCTCTCAGGCCGGTTCGAAACGCTTCCTGATGTCGTGAAGAATCGGATCGAGTGGACGCAGCAATGGCGGGAAGCCGGGTCTTTTTCCTGTGCGCTGGTTGAAGGGGACGCAGAGCGCACCCAGCAACTCGGTTCAGAAATGGCCGCAGTGGAAGGACCAATTGTACTGGTTCAAGCGGCCAGTAGCGCCGAAATTGGAGACGCGAACTTGCCCTATAATGTCAATCTGCTGTTGGAAGAGGTTTCCACCTCCATCAACACAGCTGCGGCAGGTGGCAATGCCAGCTTGATGGCAATCAGTTAACCGTAAAGCGAAAACGCCCTGCAAAATCGGGCGTTTACCGGCATCAATTATCTTTCTGGTAGCCTGCCAGCGCTAGTCTTCCCAAAAAAGAGCGGTTCACACCGTTCGCAACAAAGACAAGCAAACAGGGAAGCCGAACGTGCTGGATACGCTCAAAGAGCTGTTTTCAACAAGGCGTACTACGAGAAAGACACACCGGGATCGCCTCTTCCTGGAAGGGGAGCCAAGTGCGATCTATGCCATCGGCGATATACATGGTTGCCTGACCGAATTGCTGGCGCTTGAGGATGCCATCTATCGCGACGCCGCCCGGCTGAACGGTGAAAAATGGATAATCTATCTGGGTGACTATATCGACCGTGGTCCAGACTCTGCCGGTGTGCTTGACCACGTGATGACGCCTGCGCGCGACGGGTTCCTCCGCATCTGTCTGGCCGGCAATCATGAAGAGGCTTTTTTGCGGTTTGTCGATTCACGCTGCCGCGACGAGCGCTGGCTTTCTTGGGGCGGGGTGGAAACGCTTGCTTCATATGGGCTCGATTTTGAAGAGGATAGTGAGGTCCTTTCTCTCAAGTTGATGACCCACATTCCCGCTACCCATATTGAATTTCTACG
>JBNKQT010000215.1:0-2870 GCA_050297115.1 Ensifer sp.
GACTATCCGAACCTGTCAGGCTACCTGCGCGAACTCTACCAGTGGCCCGGCATCAAAGAGACCGTAAATTTCGATCACATCAAGAAGCACTATTACGAAAGCCACGACATGGTGAACCCTACGGGCATCGTGCCGGTTGGCCCGGCGCAAGACCTTGATGCGCCACATGATCGAGATGAGATCTGATCTCAAAACTTCAAGGACTTAGAGCATTTTTCCGAATCTGATTTTCAAGAAAATGCTCTAACTTGACCTACCATTCTTCGGAAATCTGCTTCTCGCCCATCACCTCGGTCAGCCGACGGCGGGTTGCGGGCGTGGTGTCTTCCGGCAACTTGTCCAACTCAAAGAAACCACATTCGATGATCTCCTTGTCCGGTCCCCGCGGGGCCGTCTGGCGCACATTGCGGCAGACATAAAGCTGCACATGGTCACGCTTGGTCATATTGCGATTCAGGTAAAGACCAAAGGACTGCGCGGGCTCTGTCATTTCCAGATTGCCCTCTTCGCGGATTTCCTTGGCGAGTGCAGTCAGCATCGTCTCGCCCCATTCCACACCGCCACCCGGCAGATACCAGCCGGGCATATAACCGTGTTTGACGAGAAAAACGCGGCCCTCAGTATCAAAGCAGGCAGCGCGAACACCCAGAGTCATACCGCGCGTGATCAAAAGCCAAATATGAAAAATTCTGCCGATAAACAGCAGCCACTTGCTGCTCACTTCGGGAGCGTTATTCTCGCTCATTGTTCTTGCCCCCTAAAGGCAGCGCGGATACAACCCGCTCATGTTCAAACTCGCCCACATATCCGATGTCCATCTCGGCCCATTGCCAAAGATCACGCTCCGCGAGCTTTTTTCCAAAAGAATCACCGGCTATGTCAACTGGCAACGAAACCGCAAAAAACACCTTTTTGGTGACACCCTGGACCGCCTCGTTGATGCAGTGCAGGCCCAGACGCCGGACCATTTGGCAATTACCGGCGACTTAGTCAACCTCGCCACCGGCATTGAGATCAACAACGTCAAAGAATGGCTGGAAAACGTGGGCGAACCACAGGATATTTCCGTCATTCCCGGCAATCACGATGCCTATGTGCCCGGCGCATTGAAAAAGGCTTTGGCCGCCTGGCAGCCCTACATGCTTGGCGACGATGATGCCCCTTCCCAACATCCAAGCTTCCCATACCTGCGCGTGCGTGGCCCTGTTGCCCTCATTGGCTGTTCAACAGCCCATGCTACCCCACCCTTTTCCGCCAATGGCACATTCGGGCGCAATCAGGCACGCAAAACAGCAGAACTGCTACGCCAGGCCGACGAACGCGGCCTGTTTCGTGTTGTCATGATCCACCACCCGCCGGTCAGAGGTGCTGCGCCCGATTATAAACGCATGTATGGCATAGGCCGGTTTCAGCAAATGCTGAAACAGGAGGGTGCAGAACTCGTTCTTCACGGCCATACCCATCTCGATACGCTCTTCCACCTTCCCGGTCGCGATGGCACCGTCCCGGTGATTGGCATCGCCTCTGCATCGCAAGGTCCCGGAGGCAAAAAACCACCGGCAGGCTATAACCTTTTTTCCATTTCCGGCTCCAAGGGCAATTGGGAAACCACGCGAGAACGCTACGCAATGGATGAGGAAGACCGGACCTTTGGCCTCATTGAAAGCCACAAGCTGTAAAAACAAAGGTTTACAGATTCGCCCTGAATCAAACTCTCAGTCCAGCGTCCTGCGGAAACGCAGCAAAGCCACTGCCGTGTAGAGCGCAATGAAACCCATAAGCACATGCACTTCAAAGGCAACGGCACTCCACTCCGCCCCCTTCAGCATCACCGCGCGAATGATCCTCAAAAAATGGGTTAGCGGAAAAATTTCGCCCAGCACCTGAGCCCAGCCCGGCATCCCTCTGTAGGGAAACATGAATCCGGAAAGCAGGATTGATGGCAGGAAGAAAAAGAAGGTGAGCTGCATCGCCTGCATCTGGTTTTGAGCTGCCGTGGAAAACACATAGCCGAGCAGCACCAGCGCCAGAACAAAGACCAGAATTGCGCCCAACAGCAAAGACAAAGAACCGATAAACGGCACACCGAACAGAAGCTTGGCAGTGGCCAGCACCACTGCTACCTGCACAGCCCCCACCGCCATGAATGGCATTACCTTACCCAGCATAATTTCCGCCGGGTTAGCCGGCATGGCCAGCAGGTTCTCCATGGTACCCCGTTCAATTTCACGCGTCAGCGCCATCGATGTCATCATCATCATGGTCATCTGCAGGATCACGCCCAAGAGGCCCGGCACAATATTATACTGCGTCACGCCTTCGGGATTGTAACGCTTGTGCACCACCACCTCGATCTGGCTTTCAGCCGATTGCCTGGCCTGCGCCTCCAGCCCCTGCTCGCGCAACAGCGCCTGCGCCGTTACTGTTGAAAGCGTCGAAATCGCGCCAGACGCCACCGCCGGATCGGTCGCATCCGCCTCAATCAAAATCTGCGGACTATCTCCCCGGTCCACCCGGGCGGAAAAATCAGACGGCACCGTCACCACAAAAGAAACTGATCCATCGGCAATCATCTCTTCCGCCTCAGCCGCCGACGCACCAACCTTCACAAAACGATAGTAGCCAGTCAGCTCCAATGAAGAGACCATAGCGCGTGCATAATGATCCGGGTTGGTCGCAACCAACACCGCAGGCAAATCTTTCGGATCGTTGTTAATGGCAAAGCCAAACAGCAAAAGCTGCATTAGCGGCACGCCCAGCATCATACCAAAGGTAATGCGGTCACGCCGCATCTGAATGAATTCCTTGGCCAGCAGTGCCCCAAGGCGGCGAAAAGAGAAGAAACGGCTCATAACATATTATCCGTCGAT
>JBNKQT010000216.1:0-13745 GCA_050297115.1 Ensifer sp.
GCGCTCATAAAGTATATAAGAATATTCGCATGATTCTTAAGTCGGGTTTTGAGGGGAAGAAGCTTGGCTGAAATAATGAAATGGGAACTTCCCGTTTCCACTTTGACGACAGACGGCATTTCGCAATGGATGGCCGAAAACACGACTTACGACTTCCATAGGCCAATTGGCCGCCAGACCAAAGGTGAGTATTCGTTCAGTTTGAGCGGAACGCTAAGCTTCTCAACATGGTCCAGAGCCAGCGCGGCAGAGCAAAAATTCCAGCTTGGCAGCGGCAGAGATAATTTCATCTTTTTTAGCGAAAGTGCCACCTCTCAGGATATCGGTGTCGGGTCAAAGTTATATCGTGCAACGGCCAAATCTGCGATCATTACGTCAATTGATCGATTTTGCAGTTTGAAAATGGCGGAAGGATCAGATGCTCACGGTTTCATTATTCGACGGGAGTTGATTGCAAAATCAATAGCTGCGGTGTTTGAACGACCCATGCCTCAAGGGTTTGAGTTTTCGCCGGAAATAGACGGTGAGGCAGCGGCTACCCAGAAAATTCTCTCCTTGGGCCGATTTTTCACCAATAGTATTTGCCCGCAGTCAGATTTGGTCGCCTCGCCGATTGCCCTTGCAAGCTTTGTGGAAACGCTGAGCCTTCTGATTGTTCAAAACTTTCAGCATAGCCTGTCGGGTCAATCCCTGCGCCTGGTAAACATTGCGCCATGTCAGGTTCGAAAGGCGAGGGATTTTGCGGTGGCCAATGCGCATTTGCCGATCACAGTTTCGGATATGGCTGATGCCGCAGGGGTTAGTGTGCGAGCGCTTCAATACAATTTTCGCCATTTTTTGGATGTTTCACCGTCTCTTTTTCTTCGAGATATTCGGCTGGATTCAGCACATAAGGAAATACAGCTTTCCCCGCCCACAGTGACGATTGCCGAGATTGCAAAACGATGGGGATTTTCACATATGGGGCGTTTTTCAGAGGTCTATAAGAGGCGATTTGGAGCCTCTCCGTCGAGTGAGTTGAGCAAGCAGCGAAACGGTTGAGGTGCAGGGCGGTAATTCAGTCCCGCAAAATATTTTGGAACGAAGGCGGCGGGTGGTCGGCGGTCTCCGCGAAGCCGAGCTTTCGCTACCTGGACAAGTGGTGATGTCGGCCACTTAATCCAGGTAGCGTTTTGGGCAGCCCCATGTGGGTGAGGTCTTGGTCTTGGAGCTGCCCGGGGCTGGTGGGGTCAAAATTCCTCCCAGTCATCGTTGGTCACGATTGCCGCATTCCCTACAAAGGCATGTGTTACCTTTTGAAATGCTTTGTGGACGGGAGTTTTTGCAATGGGTTGCGCCGCAGGCTTTGGAGGCTGGCCGGAAGCCGCTGCTCTGCCAAGTTTGCCCGTTCTGAACTGGGAAAGCATACCGCTGATCATCTCGATACGGTCGGCAACGGAGTTGCAGGCAGCGGTTGTCTGTTCAACCATTGAAGCATCCTGTTGCGTGCCTTGATCGAGGACGTTCAGGGCGCCATGCACTTCATCAAGCGCAACAGACTGTTCCTTTGTGGCGTCAACAATGGCTGCAAGAAGCAGGTCAACATCTTTGACCTCTTGCACCATGCCGGAAAGGGCTTCGCCGGTCTGACCGACCAGAGAAACGCCTTTGCTGACCTGTTCGCCGGAATTGACAATCAGATCCTTGATCTCCTTGGCGGCATTGGCTGAGCGTTGGGCAAGTTCGCGAACTTCCTGGGCGACGACTGCAAATCCCTTGCCTGCGTCACCGGCACGGGCCGCCTCAACGCCGGCATTCAAGGCCAACAGGTTCGTCTGGAATGCAATCTCGTCAATTACACCAATAATATTGGAGATTTCGCTGGAGGACTTGTTGATGGCGTCCATGGCCGTGGTCGCTTCATTGACGACTGCGCCTGACCTTTCGGCACCGGTCACCGTGATACCAACAAGCTTCCCGGCCTCAATGGCTTTCGAGCTGGTTCCCTTCACTTTCCGGGTAATTTCTTCCAGAGCATTCACCGACTCTTCCACAGAAGCGGCCTGCTGTTCAGACCTCTGTGCAAGATCCTGTGAAGCTGAGTGCAGCGACCTGGAATCATTGGCGATCTCTGACGTTGCATCAGAAATGTTTTCCACGGCTTGCGCGAGCCCGCGAAGTGAGCTGTTAAAATCATCTCTAAGCGCATGATATTCTTTCGGCAGATCTTCTTCGATCCGGTAGCCGATATCCTTGTTGTTCATCGCCGAAAGGGCCTTGCCAAAGACCTCGGAAACCAAGGCGCGCTCTTTTTTGAGTGTTTCTTTTTCTGCCTGCTGCTTTGCCTCTTCGGCTTGTCGGGCATAGACAGAAACGGCAAGTTCCAGATCCAGCATTACAGCTTTGACTAGCCCGGCGACTGCTGAGGCAAAGTCGGCTCCTGAAGTCTTCCGCTTCATAAAGCCACTATTTTGCGCCTGATTGTCCAAAACGGCCTGTTCAACAAGATGCTCCAGAACAAGCGCATAACCGCCAATATACCATTGCGGTGTCAGGCCGATTCTCGCATGAACCGAGCCGATCTTCTCAACGTTGCGCTGATATTCTTCATTGAAATTGGCGTCGGCAATATTGGCCCAGTGCCCCATCTGGGCGCCTTTTGCCATGCGCATATGCTGCTCGCCCGAAAAGAAATGGGCAAGCTGCGGCTGCTTTTTGACCTGGTCGTAAAACCGATCAAGTCCGATGGGAAGCTCGCGTTCCACCAAATATTTCAGTGACCGGATTGCCGACAGTACCTTTTCGTCAAACTGCATATAGGCAAGGCGCTCACCCATGTTTACGCCGTCGGCGGGTGGCTTGTTGTCTGGGTTGTTTTGCGATGGCTTTGGTAATTGCTTTTCGTTCAAAATTTTCTCTCCAGCATGAAAACGGATGTAGCCGCCCGTTTCAACCATGACGATTAACTGGCCAATAATGTTAACAAAATTTAACCATGGAGAGTTGGTGGCGATATTCATTCGCAATTTGGATAGGGTTGCGCAATTTGGATAGGATTGCGCAGAAAGAAATATCAGAAATCAAATATTTGACGGGGTGGAGGCTGCTTGTTTTATATCAAAGCTGGCCGCATGACACAGCGCGTTTGAGCTTGGCGGCGGTCAGTTCAATCGAGGCGTCAGGTGCTTGTGCCTGATGAGGCAACCAGTCGAGCAGCTGCTGTGCGGGCATGATCGGCGACATTGGGGTCGCGCAGGATGAGGGCGGTTACGATGGCGCCGTCAATGAGCAAGGCCAGTTGATGGGTCAGCGTTTCGGCATCAAGGTCGGGAATTTCAGCTGCGAGTGTACGGATTTTGTCCAGCACAATATGCTTGT
This sequence comes from Ensifer sp., assembly GCA_050297115.1. Classification (GTDB taxonomy): domain Bacteria; phylum Pseudomonadota; class Alphaproteobacteria; order Rhizobiales; family Rhizobiaceae; genus Ensifer_A. The sequence goes on from JBNKQT010000216.1 coordinate 3,358, forward strand.
GACGGAGCGTGATGGAGCGAATGCGGTCATCTTCCTTGTCGTGCTCGCCAACCGCATTGATAAAGGGGCAGCCGTAGAAGTTCTCTTCTGCAAACCAGCGTTTGAGGACATCAAAAATGCCGACAATCTTGTCCCGCGCGTCGCCGGGAATGGCATCAACCTCGCGAATGAACCAAAGTCTCCAGTTGCTGCCTTCTCTCTCCAGCACGGCCTCAATGAGGCCTTCCTTGGAGCCAAACGCCTTGTAAAGAGTTGTCTTGGCGGTTCCCGCTGCAGCAACAACGGCATCCACGCCTGTTGCATTGATACCCTGACGGCAAAAGAGGTCACAAGCGGCCAGCAGCAAACGCTCTTTTGCGCCGCTGACATTTTGCTGTTCCATCTCATCGGCTCCGGCCAGTTTGGCGATAGCAGTCATAAATCCTCCCGAAGGAAACAAAACGATCTGTTTCCTTTTAAGTCAACTGGACGCGCTTTCCAAGTGAAGATCAAAAATTATGCAATTGATTTTTGTGCTTAATTTTTAAACCATTGCATTTTGTGACAGATAGTTTTTTCCGCAGGTGTACCTGGAGTAGCTTGCAGGCTGTTTCGCCAGGGAAAATATTTCACACATAAAATCAAATAGATATCTGGCGAATGCGAATCTGGCACGCTTCCTGCTTTGTAGGATACAGAACGGTTTGTTTTCGGAAAGGTTCGTTATGAAGGGTGCCCATATTGCTGTTGAAAACGTGTCTCACGCGTATCGGCGCAATCAAAAGCCGGTCTTGAGCGACCTTAATCTGGAGATCCAGCCGGGTGAAGCTGTGGCTCTGGTTGGGCGGTCTGGTTGCGGCAAGTCAACATTGCTGCACATCATGTCCGGCCTGACGCCGTCAACAAATGGCAAGATTCTTATTGATGGCCTGGCGATCCATGAGCCTTCTCCCAAGTGGGTTGTCATGTTTCAGCAGCCTTCTCTTTATCCCTGGATGACGGTGGCGCAGAATATTGCGCTGGGCCTGCGTTTTTCCGGTCGCAAGTCTGAAATCAAGGACCGCGTGCCGACTCTTCTGGAGCTGGTGGAACTGACAGAGTTTGCCAACCGCAATGTGCAGGAGCTTTCCGGTGGTCAGCAGCAGCGCGTGGCGCTTGCCCGCTCTCTGGCTCCAAGCCCGGAAATCCTCTTCCTCGATGAGCCCTTCTCTGCGTTGGACGCGTTTACGCGCGGTAGCCTCCAGCGGGATGTTCGCCGCATAGCCAAGGAGCTTGGCCTGACTTTGGTTCTGGTCACGCACGACCTGTCCGAAGCGGTCACGATGGCGGACCGGATCGTGGTTCTCAGTGCTGATCCGGGCCGTATCAGCTCCGTCATGCAAGTCACGCTCGAAAACCGTGATGACCTGAGAGCCTCCGATTATGTCGCCGCACGCGCCCGACTTAGCGAAGCTTACGAGCGCGCGGCCGGTCTTGATCTGGCCGATGGCGAAGCGGCCATCACTTCAGAACCACAAACACACAAACGCACTGCATGATTTTCAACCTCCCCATTGCCAATCGCGAAAGGAAATCCAATGACTGACAAGGTAAAAGACAATGTCGACTCCGCAGACTGGGATGACGAGTATTTCGCCACCGACTTCACCCGCCGACAGACATTGGACATGTTTGCTGCTGGCGGCCTGATGGCAGCGCTCGGCCCCCTGATTGGGGCTATGAGCACACCAGCTTTTGCCGCTGCATCAGATGAAAAAGTCAATATCGGCTACCTGCCGATCACCGACGCCACGGCTCTTCTGGTGGCTCACGGCATGGGCTATTTCAAGGATGAAGGGCTGGATGCACCGCGCCCGACATTGATCCGCGGTTGGTCGCCTCTGGTGGAAGGCTTTGTGGCCGGGAAGTTCAACCTCGTTCACTTCCTGAAGCCAATCCCCGTCTGGATGCGTTACAACAACAAGATCCCGGTCAAGCTGATGGCCTGGGCGCACACCAATGGTTCTGGCCTCGTGGTGGGCGGTCATACCGACATTCACGATTTCAGCCAGCTTGGCGGCAAGCAGGTGGCAGTACCGTTCTGGTATTCCATGCATAATATCGTGCTGCAATACGCGCTGCGCCAATCCGGCATCAAGCCGGTGATCAAGGGCGAAGGTGAACCGCTGGCTGCTGACGAATGCAATCTGCAGATCCTGCCGCCACCGGAAATGCCAGCCGCGCTCGCATCAAAGAAGATCGACGCCTACATCGTGGCCGAGCCGTTCAATGCGCTTGGTGAAATCAAGGCGGGCGCACGCATGCTGCGTTTCACCGGTGACATCTGGAAAAACCACCCTTGCTGCGTGATCTGCATGCATGAGCAGGCCACGACTGAAAAGCAGGAATGGACGCAAAAGGTGATGAACGCGGTGGTACGCGCTCAGATATACGCCTCGCAAAACAAGGCGGAAGCAGCCCGCCTCATGTCCAAGGATGGTGAGGGCTATCTGCCAATGCCAGCCAAGGTCGTGGAACGCGCCATGACGCTCTACACCGAAGACCCGTCTTATGAGGAAAGCGGTGCGATCAAGAACGCAGCCGAATGGCACAATGGCCGCATCGACTTCCAGCCATGGCCTTACCCGTCAGCGACCAAGCTGATTGTTGAGGAAATGAACAAAACGGTTGTTGGCGGCGACGCTACTTTCCTCAAAGGTCTCGACCCGCAATTCGTTGCTGATGACCTCGTCAACTACGACTACGTCAAAGCAGCCCTTGAGAAATATCCGGAATGGAAGAACGACCCGTCGGTTAACCCCGGCGACCCCTTCACACGCGAAGAGGTTCTCAAGCTGTGAGTATGGACGCAACAATTGAACCGGCCGCACTTGCGGCCGGGTCGGAGGCAGGCAGCACATTGCCGCTGAAAACCCTTCGCAGCCTTGGTTTTGCTCTTCTGGGCATGGCGCTGCTCTTGGGTGCATGGTGGGTTGGCGGATACGTTGTATCCAACAATCCTTCCATGATGGCATTTGCTGATTTTGCACCGGGGCCGGCCTTGAACCGCTTGTCGGAAATGCTTTCCAGCGGCGAAGCGGCAGACATGGCAGCCCCCAGCCTCTGGCGCGTTATGCAGGGTATGGTGATTGCCACAGCGATTGGCGTACCGGTTGGCATTCTGGTGGGCCGCATGGCGACGCTGCGTGAGATCACAAACATTCCGTTTCAGTTTTTGCGCATGATCTCGCCGCTCTCCTGGATGCCAATCGCGGTCATGGCTTTTTCAAGTTGGGATGGCGCAATTGTCTTTCTCATCACGGTGGCTGCCATCTGGCCCATTCTGTTTTCAACGGCTGCGGGGCTCAGACGTGTAGACCCGGCCTGGTTCAAGGTGGCGCGTAATCTTGGTGCCCGTCCATGGCACATGCTGTTCGTCATCATCCTGCCAGCCATCAGTCAGGACATCCTGACCGGCATTCGTCTGGCGCTCGGCGTTGCCTGGATCGTGCTTGTGCCCGCCGAATATCTGGGTGTCACCTCGGGCCTTGGCTACTCAATCAACGATGCCCGCGACACGCTGGAATATGACCGGCTTGCGGCCACCGTCGTCATCATCGGAGCCATCGGCTTCGTCCTGGATTTTGCCTGTCAGCAGGCGATCTCGAAACTCAGTTGGCACCGGGAAGGCTGACAGCCCGGTGCCGCACCTAAAAACTTTCTTACCACTCAAGAGGAGTACATAAAATGTCCAGCCAACCTGCTACAGCGCTCACCGGATGCCTTGCACCCATCGACAAAACCGGCCTTGATGGCCTGATTGAAAAGGGCAAGGAAGACCCGAAAGCCGTAAAGACCTTGAAGTGTAAAACGGTGGCCGAAGGTCGCTTCCGTCACGCAAACTACATCCGTAATCTGGAGCCCTACATCGTGGACGAGCCTCCGGGCCTTCTGGGTGACGATACTGCACCGAATCCGTCTGAAGCCTCTTTGGCCGCACTCGGCTCCTGCGTTGCCGTGGGTCTGCACGCCAATGCCATCCATCGCGGCATCACCATCACTTCGCTGGAAGTGGAGCTGGAAGGCGACCTCAACATCACCGCAGTCTGGGGCACAGGCGACGTTTCGGAAAAGCCGGTCGGCTTCACCGATGTGCGCATCAAGGTCGACATGAAGGCCGACTGCCCGCAGGAAGAAATCGACGCGCTGATCGAGCATGTCTGCAAGTGGTCGCCGGTGTTCAACACCTTCTCGCGGCCCGTCAACATGGTTGCCGAAGCCGTCTAAACCACATAAGCCGCGCCAGCATGAAGCGGCGCGGCTCCTCAACAAAAAATAGCAAACAGGGGACCGGCTATGAACGTGGCTATATCTCTCAAGACTGCAAATTTCGACGAAATCGAGCGGATATCTTCTGACAGCCTGTCAGGGCTGGCCAAGAAAATCGACGATGAACGCGTCTATCCCGAAGACATTATCCGGGCATATGGTGCGGCAGGAGCCTACAGCACCCATCTTGGCGGACTGGATGGAAATGTGGATCTGAAAGACGCGATCATGGCTATGGCGCGTGCTTCCGAGGAATGCCTCTCGACAGGTTTCTGCGTGTGGTGCCAGGACACGCTCGGCTGGTATATCGCCTCATCTGACAATGACTTTCTGAAATCCAATGTCCTCCCCAAGGTCGCACGCGGCGAAGCGCTTGGTGGCACTGGCATGTCGAACCCTATGAAGGCCATGGGAGAAATTGAACCCATGCGGCTCAAGGGAGTGCGTGTTGACGGCGGCTACAAGGTCAAAGGCATGCTTCCATGGGTCTCGAACCTCGTGGAAGACGGCTATTTCGGCACGATGTTCCATGTCGATGTGGAAGGCGAAGACAAACCCAAGCGCGTCATGGCGATTATTCACGCCGCTTGGGACGGCATCAAGCTGCGGCTTGACCACGAATTTGTTGCCATGGGTGGAACGGCCACCTGCAATGTGCAGATGCGCGATGTTTTCGTGCCGGATGAATACGTTCTCGCCGACCCCGCGGAAGCCTTCGTCAAACGCATGCGCGCAGGTTTCACCATTCTCCAGTGTGGCATGGCTGCCGGTATCATCAAGAACTGCATAGATTTGATGAAGCAGGTGAAGGAACCACTCGGCCACGTCAACCAATACCTAGAAAAGCAGCCGGAAGACATCGAGGCGGAATATGAGGCGCTGGTGGGCGAAGTGCTGGAAATGGCCAAGACGCCTTATGACGACTCCAACGCCTTTTATAAACGTGTGCTGACGGCGCGCCTGCGAGGCGGCGAGCTTGCTGTGGAAGCCGCGCATTGGGCACAGCTTCATTGCGGTGCGCGTGGCTACGTCACTCAAGGCGTGGCACAACGACGTCTGCGTGAGGCCTATTTCATCGCGATCGTCACGCCCGCCACCAAACATCTGCGCAAGCTGATTGCCGAGCTTGACGCCGCCTGACCCCATCTCAACCAAAAGGAATTCCAGCATGAGTGACATTACTTTGATTTCTCCTGAAAAATTGAAAAGCCTTATGGAAACCGAGCCGTGCGTGCTGATCGATACGCGCGCCGGGGAAAGCTATGCCGAGGGGCACATTCCCGATGCGGTGAATATGAATGACATTTTTACCTATCTGGCGACGTCTTCGCCTGAGGGGCTGAAGGAACTTTCTGAAAAGTTCTCTGTCGAATTCGGTGCCGCGGGCCTTTCAGGTGAGGAAACAGCCGTTATCTATGAGCAATCGATGAATTCCGGTTTTGGTCAGTCCTGCCGTGGCTTTTTTCTCCTGAAGTTTCTGGGATACCCGAAGGTCAAGGTGCTGCATGGCGGGTTTGAAGCCTGGGAGGCTGCCAAACTCCCCGTTTCGACAGATGCGGTAACGCCAACGGCAAAAACGTTTCCGGTGAGCGAAACCGGTCACGCACTGATGCTGGATGTGGATGACATGAAAGCGGCTCTTGAAGACGACAGCATCGTCAAGCTCGATGTGCGTGACGTGGACGAATGGATTGCCGATTCATCATCGCCGTATGGCAAGGACTTCTGCCCGCGCAAAGGCCGCATACCCGGTGCCAAATGGATTGAATGGTACCGGATGATGAAGCCGACTGCCGAGGGCACGCGCATCAAATCGAAAGAGGAAATTCTCGCCGAATGCGCCTCTGTTGGCATCGAGGCAGACACGCCTGTCTATCTCTACTGCTTCAAGGGTGCGCGTGCTTCCAACACTTTCCTGGCGCTGAAAGAAGCGGGTATCAAAGACGTGCGCATCTATTTCGGCTCTTGGAACGAATGGTCACGCGATTCATCCCTGCCGATTGAAGAAGGCCTGCCCTTCTGATCGCCCCGCATTCCTGTGAAAGGCCGGGGCGTTTGAGCGCCTCGGCATTAACAAATCTTGGACAACTGAAATGAGTGAATCGATCATCATCGTCGGAGCCGGACAGGCGGCCATGAAGGCGGCAGAAACCCTTCGCCAGAAGGGATATGCAGGCGCAATCACCATGATTGGCGATGAGCCTTATGCCCCTTACCAGCGCCCGCCGCTTTCCAAAGCCTATCTCAAAGGTGAGCTTGATGAAGAACGCCTTTTTTTGAAAGCGCCGGACTATTTCGGCAATGAAAATATCGACCTGAAAACCGGGCGTCGCGTTGAATCCATTTCACCGCAAGAGCACTGCATTCGCCTCGATAATGGTGAAGCGCTGTCCTATTCCAAATTGTTGCTCGCGACGGGTACGCGGGCGCGTCAGCTGCCGATTGAAGGATGCTATTTGAAGGGTGTTTTCACGCTTCGCAGCATCGATGACACACAACTCATTGCCGCAGCCCTCAAAGCGGCAAACGACGTTGCCATCATCGGCGGTGGCTATATTGGCATGGAGTTTGCCGCCGTTGCCAGAGGGTATGGCAAAGGCGTTGCGGTGATCGAGACGCAGGAGCGGATTTTGAAGCGCTCTGTTGCACCAGAGATATCAAGCTGGTTCCAGTATCTTCATGAAAAGCACGGTGTGCAGGTGCTGCTTAATCAGAAAGTTGATGCTCTCACCGGCGATGAAAACGTCGCAGCAGTGGCCCTTGCTGCTCACGAGCCGGTCAAGGCAGATCTCGTGTTGATTGCGGCTGGTGCAGAGCCAGCCATCGAACTGGCAATTGAAGCCGGGTTGAAAACCGGGCGCGGTATCATCGTTGACGAAGCCTGCCGCACCAGCGCCGAAGATATTTTTGCCGCTGGAGACTGTACTGAATTTTTCTCCCCGTCTTTTGCGCGGACAATTACGCTGGAAAGCGTGCAAAACGCGTCTGATCAGGGGCGTGCTGCGGCTCTCTCCATGCTGGGAGAGGCTGTCTCCTACGATCCGGTGCCGTGGTTCTGGTCTGATCAGTTTGATGCCCGCCTGCAAATTGCAGGTCTTTCGCAGGGCTATGACAGAACAGAACTGGAGGGCGACCCGCAATCCGGCAGTTTTGCGCTCAACTATTTCAAGCAGGGGGAACTGATTGCAGTGGATGCGATCAACCAGCCCCGTGCGCACATGATGGCTCGCAAAAAGCTGGCCGAAATTCGTTCCAACCCAACCGAAAAACTCGCCAAAGCTGGCTGAATTCCAACCAAGGAGATGACAATGAGTGATGCACCTGTAGCGCTGATGAGCAAAGTGGAAATGACCGAGCTGATTATGGCGTCCAAATTTATTCAAAAGAAGAGCTGGAAAGAGATTTCCGCTGCCGCCGGTATGTCGGAAGTATTTGTTGTTTCCGCCTGTCTCGGCCAGAATGCATTGCCAGCTGAAGCCGCGGCCAAGGTGGCAGGCTTCCTGGATCTGGGCAATCGGACCAAGGACGTGGAAATCGCCCTTCAATTGCCGCCGAAGAAGGGGCAGGAAGCCGAGACTGTTTCCAAGGACCCGCTGATCTACCGCTTCCACGAGATCATCTATGTCTATGGCGACACGATCAAGGAACTCATCCATGAAGAGTTTGGTGACGGCATTATGAGTGCCATCGACTTTGATCTCAAGATCGACCGCGAGGAGAACCCGAAGGGTGACCGAGTGAAGGTCTCCATGACAGGCAAATTCCTGAAATATAACCAGTGGTAATTCACCACTGCATTTTGAGCGACATGACTGGAGTGTTTGCCGGGCGGCATCACTTCAGTCCTGTCCTTATCTAACGAATTGGAGACACCCTTGATTAGCCTGCATTTCATCAAAGCCGACGGAACAAAAATAACAATTGAAGCCAAGGAAGGCCTGTCGGTCATGGAGGTTGCGCGCAAGCACAATGTAGACGGGATTGTTGCCGAGTGCGGCGGCTCGATGGCATGCTCCACCTGCCATGTTTTCGTTGATGAGGATTCTCTTGCCAAGCTTGATCCCATGGATGGAATGGAAGATGACATGCTCGATTTTGCCGCCACGCCACGTCAGGAAAACAGCCGTTTGTCTTGTCAGATCAATCTCACTGCGGAACTGGATGGCTTGACTGTCAGCTTGCCGGAAGTACAGGTATAAAATCGCAGTTTGAGCTTGCCGCCCGACAGAAAAGAACATCACGTTTTTCCGCCATGGAGCCCGTGAAGACAACGGTGCTGCAATGGCTTTTGGTGCCTGCACCCGGCTTGGCGGTCAGAAAGGGGCATTACGTGCTACGCGGCAATTACAAGTAGACCAGTCGACCAACCGATAAACGGGGCAATAAACCACTTTGACAGAATGACCGATCTGACGGTAGTTTTTCCGAAAACCAATGGTCTTTGGAAGTGGTCAATGTGATGTTGGAATACAGCGTCGAAGCGGTGCGAAAAGATGCACATGGCAGCATCGCATCCGCCAAAGAGGCGGAAATTATACTGGATACCGATATGGCCGGAAGGCTGGATGCCTTTAATCCGGCCGAGCTTTTTCTGGCCTCTGTTGCAGCATGCATGATCAAAGGCATAGAACGGGTTATGCCGCTGTTAGAATTCGAACTGCGCGGAGTGAAGGTGAGGCTGCACGGCGTGCGGCAGGATAGCCCGCCCCGGATGGTCACGATCAATTATGAATTGATTGTCGACACTGACGAAACCGACCAACGCCTTGATCTTTTGCACAAGAACGTTCGCAAATACGGGACGATCTCGAATACGGTGGCCGAAGCGCTTATATTGGAAGGTACAATATCCAGAGCCTGAATCGGCCTGAAGGAGTGGTGTTATGGCAAGTGGATGGGCGCAGGATGGCGCAGTCAACGAGCAGATCGAGGCCTCAATTGAAGATGAACTGAAACGCATGAAGGCGCGGCAAAACAAGAATGCTGTGAGCCGCACGCATTGTGCCGATTGCGATGAACCGATCCCCGAAGCGCGCCGAAAGGCGGTGCCGGGCGTGCAGCTTTGCATTGAATGCCAGACTGAGCAGGATGCCGTGCCGGTTATGCGCGGCGGGATAAACCGGCGCGGTTCGAAGGACAGCCAGTTGAAGTGAGTGGCGTGACAATGGTTGCTGTGTTGGAACTGCCATTGGCGTGGTTCCGCCGTGGATCGCGTTGTCGCAAGGACGCATTACGCGCCTGTTTTTAAGGGCCGACTATATGCTTGCAAAACACAGAGGGTACCACTAGGACGCCTGTATCACTTTTAATTAAGGTGGCAGCTTTCGCGGCCGTTCGACAGGAAGCCCAATGCCCCAAACAGCTATTTCCTTTATCGCAGCGTTTTTTGGTCTGGCGATGCTTGGTTTGATGCCCACAAAAGTCGCCGCAGATGAGGTGTGGCTCGGGCCAAGCTATGATTGCGCCAAGGCCGCGACGAAGATTGAAAAGGCGATTTGTACTGACCTAGGACTCGCAGCGCTCGACCTTACGATGGTGCAGCTTTACAAAGATGTGCGCAAGGCCAACCCTGACGGGGCCGATGCCATTGGTGGTGCGCAGCGTCTGGCGATGAAAGACCGCAACGCCTGCAAGAGTGGATCGCAGGCTTTGCGCAGCTGTATCGAGGCGGTCTATGTTGAGCGGATCGAATCCTTGATGCGGCAGACTGGCAATGTCGGTACGTTGCCGAAAGCAGGCATCTACCTTCCGATCTTTAGGCCAATGCAGAGCGGCCTTGAGGTGACCTGGGTCGATGAGGCAACTGTGAAAGTTAAAGCCACGGCAATCATGGGTGCCAAGCAGGGCTGCGAAGCTGAAGGTAATATCGCTGGAACTCGTATCGCGGGCGGGTTTGGTTTCCTCGGCAGTCGAGGGCATACGGATATGGAAATGCCCACGATCCGAGTTGTTGGTGACCTGCTTATTGTCGTTGGTGGGCCGGGCTATTGTACTCCGGGCAGCAATTGGCCGCCGGTTTGGGTGAAAGCTGACTAATCCGACGCGATTTTCTGGCGGCTTGAATGCTCTTTGCGAAACCCGTCAGAAATGGACAGCGCAGT
>JBNKQT010000217.1:0-9059 GCA_050297115.1 Ensifer sp.
GCGTGCTTTTCCATGTGGAATTGGTCCTCCTGTGGTGGTGTGGTTGGGCTGTCTTAGCAACGAATGGCAACCAGTTCACGTAATTTCTGGTGAGGGTTTGTTTGAAGCCGCAAGAAATTCACCCCTCACCAAGTTCATCAAACCAATCGCTGGTCGCTCTTGGGATGAACTATCCTCTCCCACAAGGGGAGAGGAGGAAGGCCGCACCCTCCACCCCGTCCTCTCCCCTTGTGGGAGAGGCGAGTCAAGTCCACATGAGGCAAAGCTGAGTGTCTGGACGCACTAGGTGAGGGGTATCAAGACCACCACGCTAGGGGCCTGAGGACGAAGCGCTCACCCCGCCACACGTCATGCCGGACTTGATCCGGCATCCAGCAGCGCGAAGTCTTTCGCGCAAGAGACTCTTCTAAAAGCCAAATTTCAAATCGTAGGCGCTCGCTAGCTGGCGCCGGTATCCCCGTACAGGGTGAAGGAGCAACAGGTATATTCCAGCCGTCATTTTCAGGCCTGCGTGTTGGCTCATATGCTATCAGGCTCAAGCATGTTTAGGTCAACTAGTGCTAACCACTCTGCAAGTGATTAAGCTTCATAGTTTACGTGGGGCAAATTTCTCGTAGAGATTGAAATTTCCTTCAAAATTGTGAATGTTGCCGTCCCTTATGGAATATCTGCGTCAACAAAGCGAGTGCGGAATATGGACAAAAAGACACAGGGTGCTTGGGTAATTCACCACGGCAAAAAAGTTGCCGGGGCAGATAGAGGTGCGGCGAGTTATCCGGCCATCGACTTAGCGGCAAAGTCTGGAGCGCTGCTAGCGAGGATGGCTGCTACAAAGCAATCTGAGCTAAATAGAGGTTTAGTAGAGACACTTGCTAAAGCCGGTGGTTTGAGCACACGGACGGATTTGCCAGTTTGCCTTGAGCAGTTGGAAGTGCAGAGAGTTATAGACCGCTCAAAAGATGGAGCAGTTAGCGTAATCGGTGTAACTGCAAGCAGTGCTCTCGATCATACTGCAAATATGTTTGATGCCTGCGAACCAGAGCAACAAGAGAATGCTGCAATTTTCTTAGGTGAAATGGTTTCAAACTCGCCAATTGGAAAGAAAATAGCAAGCGAGCAGCTAGGCGACGAATTCAAGCTCGCTAAGAACGAGGTCGACGACCTAATGTGGCAAGCGACCTCGATTGGATTCATCGAGTCCGACGAAGATACCGACGACCCACTACTATTTAACGGTAACCTGTTTCGTCGGGACAGCATCGCAAAAACTAGGAAAGTGTTGGATAGTCTTAGTGTTGAAGAACAGCGGGCTTTTCACGAGTTTGAGGATATGCTGAAAAGGTCCGGAGCTGTTAGGCTTGAAAAGGCTGAGCAGATGCTGGGTTCTGTTCTTCTATCGAAGCTGAGGGCTGCTGCTGTATTTGACGAGAACATCGTTTCCAACGAGAATGGAGATCACAGTTTTGTCACGTCGCCTGGTGCTTTCCACAAGTTTACGAGTCCCTTGATTGACGATGCATTTGATCATGCTAAAGCACTTGTGTCGGCTCTAAGCTATGGGATGCATGTTAGTTCAGCGACCCGAGGTCAAATTTGGGGAGTGGAATTACTCCTCAAAAAGATGCTGAGGAGTGAAGAAGTAGGGCCAGCCCCGGCAATTGGGAAAGATTATAGAGCCTTAGAGCTTGAGAGGGTCGTAGGCATAAGACAGAGCGGGTCTCGTTACTTTATGAAACTTCTAAAAATGGAAGTTGGACAAATCGCACTACAGGTTTTGAAAAGTGGTAGTGCAGCGACCTCTGTACTTGAAGGTATCCCAAGCGCCCAGGTAACTTCCTATACAGGGCCAGAAAAGTCTCGAAAACAATTCAGGCAACGGAAAGAACTTCAGCCGTCCAACTCCCAGTTGAGAGGTTTGCTAAGTTCAGTGAGATCTGGAGGCGGGCTATGAAACCGAGTAACGGAAAAAAAGGTCTGGTTACAGAAGAGCTGCTACGTGAGTACTTTCTGCAGGCGGGATTTTACGTGGTCAGAGGCGCTAAGCTGCGCTATGAGCAAACTGAACTTACCGATGTCGATCTTTGGATTTATGAACGTTCCGCAACTCTGGCTCGTAGGAGGACGATAGTTGATATAAAGGATAAGCAGCGCCCTCAGGCTTCTGAGCGGATGTTTTTTGTTATGGGACTGGCCCGAATAATTGGAGTTGAAGGGGTCGGCGTAGCAACTACAGATAAAAACGTGGGGCTTCGGAATCTTGCGAGGAAAAACAAAGTCTTATGGATTGACGGCGAAGACCTCCAAAGGTTGAAGTCCAGCGATAAATTGCTTAGCGGACAAAGACTATCAGAAGAGGAGTTCCAGTTACTTGTAGACGGCCTAGATAAGCAAAGAGGCGGACGTCAGTTTCGCACTTATCTCGACGCGATGAAATCTTCCGTAGTAGATAGATTTGGAGCCTCTTCCGCGAACTTGGCGCTAGAGACATTTACCAATTTTGCTCATCAAGCCATAAAAGCACACCCCAAAAGCGTATCGGCAGCGGTGCTAACTAGGCTTACATTTCTATCTGCCTCCTTCGCAGCGGCTGCGCTGGATTTTGCGTCTGCGGATTCTGCGCTGCGCCCGCTAGCCGAGCGAAGAAAGCATATGGCAAATGCCATTCGGTTTGGAGAGAATATGGAGGGTACATATAAGAAGCTGGAGTGGGCCGATATGGCTCTAAGAGAGTATTTTGACAACGGAAGCAGCCTGTCTAAGCAAATCAAAGAGGGATTCAATAAAGATATTAATCAAATTCCTGCTGATGACCTAGCGGATGTTGTTGTTCGGTTAAGTCATACAAACTCTCTTTTCGATATCGCCCGTAAACTTGACCATGCTGCTTACAGCCGAGAGCAGGTCTCATTCGATTCTCTGCCTAACGATGTGAAAAGTCTCGTTGGAGCTTTACTGGATTTCTGCAGGCTGGAAAGAAAACTATTCGCTGCGGCGTTTCCAGTCGGTGAGTGGAGGCCGAGTGATTTGGACTCAGCAGCGGACGGCGACGCGCAAGGTGATCTTCAGCTATAAATTTGCTTGATGGTAGGCATGGTCAGCGCTGGTAGCCCTTGCCATCCCACCCCAAATCCCACTATACCGCCCACCACCATCGCCGCCTCAAATCGCGGCACACTACCAACCACCCGCATTCGTAGGCGGGACTGGATAAGGAGACTGCTGATGTCTATTTCCCTTACATTTCCTGATGGCTCCGTTCGTTCTTATGATGCTGGCACAACTGGCCGGGACGTGGCTGAGTCCATTTCCAAATCGCTCGCCAAAAAGGCTGTGGCGATTGCCATTGATGGCGAGTTGCGTGATCTTTCGGATCCCATCGTCAACGGCGCAATCGAGATTGTGACGCGCACGGATGATCGTGCGCTGGAGCTGATCCGCCACGATGCCGCCCACGTGATGGCCGAGGCCGTGCAGGAGCTTTGGCCGGGCACACAGGTGACCATCGGTCCGGTGATTGAGAACGGCTTTTATTACGACTTCAAGCGTGTGCATCCCGACACCCGCGAAGACTGGCCGTTTACGCCGGAAGATCTGCCGAAAATCGAAAAGCAGATGCAGAAGATCATTCAGCGGAATTCTCCCTTCACCAAGGAAGTGTGGAGCCGTGACAAGGCGCGCGACACATTCGCCGACATGGGCGAGGCCTATAAGGTGGAACTGGTGGACGCTATTCCCGCAGATCAGGACGTCAAGATTTACAAACAGGGCGATTGGTTCGACCTCTGCCGCGGGCCGCACATGGCCTCCACGGGCCAGATTGGCACGGCCTTCAAGCTGATGAAGGTGGCGGGCGCTTACTGGCGTGGCGATTCCACCAAGCCGATGCTCACGCGCATCTACGGCACCGCCTGGGCCGAGCAGAAAGACCTCGACAACTATCTCCACATTCTGGAAGAGGCCGAAAAGCGCGACCACCGCAAGCTTGGCCGCGAAATGGACCTGTTCCACTTCCAGGAAGAAGGCCCGGGCGTGGTGTTCTGGCATTCCAAGGGCTGGCGCATGTTCCAGTCGGTCACATCCTATATGCGCCGCCGTCTGGCTGGTGTTTATGAAGAGGTGAACGCGCCGCAAGTTCTGGATTCGGCCCTTTGGGAAACATCCGGCCACTGGGGCTGGTATCAGGAAAACATGTTCGCGGTGAAATCCGCCCACGCGCTGACCAACCCGAATGACCCGGAAGCCGATGACCGCGTCTTTGCGCTGAAACCGATGAACTGCCCCGGCCACGTGCAGATTTTCAAGCACGGCCTGAAGTCCTATCGCGATATGCCAATCCGTCTGGCGGAATTCGGCAATGTGCACCGCTACGAACCGTCGGGTGCTCTGCACGGTCTCATGCGCGTGCGCGGCTTTACCCAGGACGATGCCCACGTTTTCTGCACAGACGAGCAGATGGCAGCCGAATGCCTGCGCATCAACGATCTGATCCTCTCGGTCTACGAAGATTTCGGCTTTGGCGAGATCGTGGTGAAGCTCTCCACGCGTCCTGAAAAGCGCATCGGTTCTGATGACGTCTGGGACCGCGCAGAATCCATCATGAAGGACGTGCTGAACCAGATCGAAGCGCAATCCGGCGGCCGCATCAAAACCGGCATACTGGAAGGCGAGGGCGCGTTCTACGGTCCGAAGTTCGAATACACGCTGCGCGACGCAATCGGCCGTGAATGGCAATGCGGCACCACGCAGGTGGATTTCAACCTGCCGGAACGCTTTGGCGCATTCTACATCGACCAGAATTCCGAAAAGCAGCAGCCGGTGATGATCCACCGCGCCATCTGCGGCTCCATGGAGCGTTTCCTCGGCATTCTGATTGAAAACTTCGCCGGCCACATGCCACTCTGGCTCGCCCCCCTGCAGGTCGTCGTCGCCACAATCACATCCGAAGCCGATGGCTACGGTGAAGATGTGGCTGAAGCCCTGCGCGATGCAGGCTTGCACGTTGAAACCGACTTCCGCAATGAGAAGATCAACTACAAGATCCGCGAACACTCGGTCGGCAAGGTTCCGGTCATCATCGTCTGCGGCAAGCGTGAAGCAGAAGAGCGCACGGTCAATATCCGCCGCCTGGGTTCGCAGCAGCAGACATCCATGACACTGGACGAAGCCATTGCTTCGCTGTCGGATGAAGCAACACCGCCGGACGTAAAGCGCAAGGCGCTCGCAAAGGCCGCGAAGAAGGCGTGATTCCCTTATCCTCTCCCCTTGTGGGAGAGGATAGTAAGTCCACATGAAGCGTAGCTGAATGTCAGGACGCACTTGGTGAGGGGTAACCTTGAGTTTTTCCCCCAACCAGCAAAAAGTAAGGCTTAGCTCACGCTAAGCCCAAGTTTTCGCTTCCTCTCCAGCAAGGGGCGAGGAGACCTAATCCTGCACCTTGGCGCCATCCTCCAACAACACTTCCACATCGGTGTTGCGTCCGGCTTCGATCTCAAAATCCTTCTGGTAAATCCGCTCCTTGTTGCGGGCAATCGCCACATAGCTGCCCTCAGCCAGAACCATGGAAGGAAATGCACCCACATTGGTGGAAAGCAGGTCGCCTGAGGCCGTCAAGATAGACCACGCCGTATCCGCAATCGCTTCACCCCCGGGTGTCGAAACGAGCTTGAATGTCGCGCGTGCCGCACGATGCTCCAGCGTTGCCTCGGTAATCTTGCCAGCCGTCACCTGAATATCAGCCTGCACCACAGCGTTGATATGCCCGTATTGCGAGGTCACGTGGTAGGTGTCCGCATTCAGCCGTACAACAGTGTCCGGGCGGATGTCCTTTGCCACGAGCGCGCGTTCAGCACTTGTGCCTGCAGCTGTTGTGTAAATTGAAAATTTCAGGTCCGAGTCGGGGATTGGGAAGTCTCGGCCGGATTTTGCATGCAGGCGAAGGCCTCCGGCATCCAGCACCAGCTTCTGGCGCGGCACATCCACCCCTTCGGTAATGCGCAGCTTTTTCGTGGCAGAGGCGCGGCCAAAGGCGGCATTGAGAAAATATTCACCCGGGCGCAGTTCAAAAGAGCTGGTGCCACCTTCACCAGAGGCCACCAAAGGCAACTTTCCATCATCGCCGGGAATCGCCGAAAAGACATGCCACGAAACCCCGCTTTGCACCGGCGCGCCTTCATCTGTCAGGCGGGCTTCCACCTGCACTTTGCTCAAGCGCGCATTCAATGGTGCAATTTGCTCAATCGCGTTCAAACCTTCCTGCGCGCGCAGAGAGGTAGCGGTAATCAGAATTGATGCAGTAGCGGCAAAAACAACACTTGCCGTATATCGATGTCCGTGTTTCAACACATTCACTTCTTCATGGCCGTTCAGGGGTTGATTCCGCTTCAGGATGAACGCAAGAACTGGCTTTTTGATGTCCATGATGTTGAATTACAGGAATAATATGTCGATGAAAACCGAAATCCGGCTCGCAGACTATCTTGCTACCCGCCGCTCCACACCTGCTTTCCAGATGCGCGAGCCGGGCCCGTCGCGCGACGAGATCGAGGAAATGTTGAAATTGGCGGTGCGCGTGCCCGATCACGGCAAGTTGGCCCCCTGGCGCTTCATTGTTTATTCCGGTGATGTCCGCGCTGAAATCAGCGAGGCGTTATTGAAAATTCGCCTCGAAAGAGAGCCGCAACTGTCGGAAGAACTGATTGAGGTGGAGCGTACCCGTTTCACCCGGGCACCTGTCGTTATCGCCGTCATTTCCACAGCAGCACCGCATGTCAAAATTCCTGAATGGGAACAGGTTATGTCCGCTGGCGCGGTCTGCCTCAATCTGTTGATGGCTGCAAATGCCGGCGGCTATGCTTCCAACTGGCTCACTGAATGGTTCGCCTTTGATGAGGCAGCCTATCCGCTTCTTGGCGTGAAGCCGGAAGAGAAAGTCGCCGGTTTCATTCATATCGGTTCGACGGATTTCCCCAACACTGAACGCCCGCGTCCTGAACTTGCCAATGTGGTCACGTGGCACGGAGAGTAGGCCTTGTTTTACGAAACCCAAAACAATGTCCACGGGTTGCCGCACGATCCCTTCAAGGCGATCGTAGCCCCGCGCCCCATCGGCTGGATCGGCACCAAAAGTGCGGCCGGCGCCAATAATCTGGCGCCATATTCGTTTTTCAATGCCATTTCTGATGAGCCCAAATTGGTCATGTTCAGCTCGACGGGGCGAAAGGACAGCCAGCGCAATATCGAGGAAACAGGCGTTTTTACCTGCAGCCTGGCAGGTTACGATCTCTTGCATCAAATGAACGCGAGTTCAGCGCCCGTTGCATTAGATGTGGATGAATTCGCACTTGCCGGCCTGACAGCATCGCCCGGCGAAATGGTTGATGCTCCCTATGTCAAGGAAGCTCTTGCAGCGCTTGAATGCAGGCTCGTGGAGATCAAACCACTCGTCGGGCTCGATAACGTTGCCTCAGAAAGCACGATGATTATCGGTCAGGTTGTCGGTATTCATATCCGCGACGAGGCCCTCAAGGAGGGCCGGTTGGACATGGCAGCGGTCCGTCCCTTGGCTCGCCTTGGCTATCTGGATTATTCTGAAAATGGTGATGTCTTTCCGCTAGCGCGTCCAAAGGGCTAACCTCTTGGGAATCCCTAAAAAGGAAGTGAAACAGTCACTTGGACCCGTTTCCTGAATCGTTTTTGCAGGCTGGCCCTGCAAAAACGTTCATTGCGATTTCCCATTGCTGGTTGTCTTTGGCAACGATCCCGGCAAAGCCCTCGGCACGTGCGGATTCGCATGCTGAGCGGAAATCTTGTGCCTGGGAAGCATCCGTCATGGTGAGAGCCGGAACGCACGCTGCAGCCGCTGCCAGAAGAAGTGTTGACCGCGCATGGCGAATAACATCCGCACTTTCACAAACACCCAGCGCTGCTGAAATCGTTCCGGCATCAAAAACAAGCGCCTTCAGGCGCAGGTGACCTTGCACAAGAGTGGCTGCATTCAAAATCGCTGATGGCGATTGAATACACGCAATCAATCCAGTCTCGCCATCTTCCAGCCTGCCTTCAGCCTCGCCAACGGCAGTGAGCGTTGCGCATTTTTCAATGTCGGCAAGCGTTTCGATATTCCTCACAAAAAGGCCCGCGATTGCTTTCGAAGACGCGTGTGCGATGAATTCACTTTCCGCAGCGACAGACATGGGCATGTCGGTGTCCAACCATTGAAATGCGCCATCAACCCGCTCCAAGACCCTTTCGGTTAAGATATTGCGGCCTGTGAGTGCAGGATCGGACTTCGTTGCTTGATAAACCGTCAGGATCATAACTTGTTTCGCAATTTCAGGTGATTGGAGCATCCAGAGGTAAATTTCCAAGCCCACACTACGCCGTTGTTATCCCGATCTGAAGCCCCGCCACGTCTTAAAAGACATGGTGAACCAATCGTAAACTTTTGCGCGTTATCGTCGTGAATCAGTTTGGATCATTCGGTCCTTTGTAGAGGATGTATTCCGTGATTGTAGACGATTTTCTGTGTTGGGTAGATGCGGCGAAGACACCGGACAGGGCCAAGGCTGCCAGTGCCCTTGTTCGTGCCTATGTGCAGGAAAAATTCGATGCAAGCGAGCGCGGCCCCGCTGAAATGGCAATCGCCTGCCTGCTCGACGACCCCTCGGCAAATGTGCGCCTTGAAGTTGCCCGCGCACTTGCCGATGCACCCTGCGCGCCACGCGCTATTATCTTGAGCCTTTGTGATGATCAGCTTGAGATCGCCTGCACCATCATCACCCAATCGCCCGTGCTGAACGACGATGATCTGGTTGATCTGGCGGTTAATGGCGATTCTGCAACGCGGGTTATGATCGCCAGCCGTGCCAAAATCAGCAAATCGGTTTCGGCTGCTATCTGCGAAATCGGCAACGCGCCGGAATTGCTGCAACTCTTGCAAAACCCTGGTGTTGAGCTGACTGGCACCGCGCTTAACCGCGTTGCTGAGCGCATGGGTGGCAACGCCTATATTCGCGGTCTTTTGCTGGAACGGGCAGACCTGTCTGCAACAGCCCGCCATC
>JBNKQT010000218.1:0-9657 GCA_050297115.1 Ensifer sp.
TCTTGACGCCACAAAGCCTGGATCTTCATAGACATCAATGCGTGCCGCGCGTTCAAAGCCAACGAGGATTTCACCCTCACGCAGTGCAAGACTTTCTGAATCGACCCGCCATTTTGAGTTACCCGGCAGGCCCCGCGCATCCATTTCAGGAACAATCGCCACATCGCCAAGCGTCTCGATGCGTCCATCCCCATCGCGCCGCAACGTTCCGGTTATCCAGTCACCAGTGTCGAGAACACCCACAAAATGCTTGCCGTCCTCGCGAATACGTAAACCTGACCACCCGCCGAGCGAGCCGTCGGAAGAGGTCATTTCAAGCCCACCAACAAATTCCAGTGGACCGAACCATCTGGCTTCGGAACTCAGCGCGAAATCAGTAATCACACGACTTTCAATGGAGACATCTTTCGCCGTTGCAGGCTGAAAGAGAAGAAATGCAGAAAGCGCCGAACAGGCCAACAGCCGGTATTTTCCTGTCATTCAGCAGTTCCTTTCAAGTGCCTTCCTCCCGGCGGCATGCATAGCCGGTTCGTCCGCACCATGCCAGCCCATTTTGATAATCGCCAGCTACGCCCAAGCCAGCTCTGCTTGAATGGTTGTGCCGACTGAAAACGACAATCCAAAATGATTGAGGAGAAATTGCGTGCATACCAGCATGACGCCGGAAATTATGCCCTCCCCTTCAAGCCAGCAACGCGCCGAAACGCAAGCAAAGGCAGCTGAGGCATTCCTGTTGGAATGGGCCGACATGACCCCCGCAGAACAGTTGCGGGCTCAATACCTTGCCTCTCATGATCTCACCGAAGAGCAATTGGAGATTATGAAAGAGCAGGAACGCCAGAAAATCGAAGATGAAATCAAGGAATTCATCAAGCAGAAGCTTGCTGGCATATTCGAGACTGGCAAGGAAGCCTACGAGGAGCCCGCCAAACGGCTGGCAAGCCAAATTGCCTTGCAGGGCCTTGGCCTTAAAAGCCTTTAACCAGCCTTCCGGCCCCGCTTTCTTGGCCCACCCGCAAGTGTTTCGTCGGCAAAAAGCTCGGCGAGCTGTTCGGTCATCGCACCAGCCAGCTCGTCAGCATCCACAATCGTTACCGCACGGCGATAATAGCGGGTCACATCATGGCCAATACCAATCGCCAACAGTTCCACCGGTGATTTGGTCTCGATCTGCTCAATAACAGCCCGCAGGTGACGTTCCAGATAGTTGCCGGGGTTTACCGAAAGAGTGGAATCATCCACCGGCGCACCGTCGGAGATCATCATCAGAATACGACGCTGTTCGCTGCGCTGCAGAAGTCGGTTATGCGCCCAAATCAGCGCTTCACCGTCGATATTTTCCTTCAGCAGCCCTTCGCGCATCATCAGGCCGAGATTGGCCTTGGCACGCCGCCACGGCGTATCAGCGGACTTGTAGATGATATGGCGAAGATCATTCAAACGACCCGGCGATTGTGGCTTGCCCTCAGCCAGCCATTTCTCACGCGACTGACCGCCCTTCCAGGCCTTTGTCGTAAAGCCCAGAATTTCCACCTTCACGCCGCAGCGCTCCAGTGTGCGCGCCAGAATATCCGCGCAAGTCGCCGCAACCGTAATCGGGCGCCCACGCATGGAGCCGGAATTGTCGATCAGCAGCGTCACAACCGTGTCGCGGAAGTTTGTGTCCCGCTCCATCTTGAAAGAAAGCGGCTGCATCGGGTCAATCACCATGCGCACAAGGCGCGCGGTATCCAGATAACCTTCTTCCAGGTCAAAATCCCATGAACGGTTCTGCTGCGCCATCAGGCGGCGCTGCAGCCGGTTTGCCAGCCGACCGACGGCACCCTGCAAGTGGGCCAGCTGCTTGTCGAGAAATGAGCGAAGACGCGCCAGTTCCGCATCGTCACACAATTCCTCAGACGCAATCTCCTCGTCAAACTCTTCGGTGAAGACCTGGTAGTCAACCTTCTCATTGAAATCATCGAAGGGACTATTTGGACGCTTGGTTTCGGCAGGCGTTTCAGAATCTTCCTCGCCATCATCCAGCATGTCGTCGTCGGAAATTTCCGCGCCGTCCATCTCGCCATCGTCAAGCTGTTCCTGCGCAGATTCATTCTGCTCGGAAGGCGAAGCGTCGTCGCCAGCTTCTTCGTCCTCGTCAGAACCCTGCTGACTTTCCTCTTCGCTGCGCGGCTGATCCTCGTCAGGCTGGTTTTCCTGATCGTCCTCTTCGTCCTGATCAACATCGCCATAATCTTCGGCCATATCCATGGCAGAAAGCATGCTGCGAACAAGCTTGGAAAAGGCTTCCTGATCGTCAATGGACTCGGCGAGAGCATCAAGATCCTTGCCTGCCTTTTCTTCAACGAAATCGCGCCACAGATCGGCAATCTGCCCCGCTGATGCCGGCGCCTTTCGCCCCGTCAGCTTTTCACGCACAATCAGCGCCAGCGCATCATTCAGTGGCGCATCGTCACGCTTATCAATTGCCCCGTAATTGGATTTCGAAAGCCGCTCGTCCAACGCAACAGCCAGATTGTCAGCCACACCGGCCATCCGTCTGGCGCCTATGGCTTCCACGCGCGCCTGCTCAACGGCGTCAAAAATGGCTCGCGCCTCGTCTCCCTGCGGCGAAAGAAGCGCATGTGTCTTCGGCTCATGGCAGGCTTTGCGCAACGCCATCGCATCACCAAGCCCGCGAACAAGCGAAACTTCGCGTGCCGTCGGTCGCTTGCTGATTTCGGGCAGGCGAACACGGTCACCCGACATGCCTGGCCGCTCGCTGGTAAAGCTGACCTCAACCTCGCCATTGCCGGAAACAGCGCGCACGCTGCCGGAAATAGCCTGCCGCAACGGCTCGGTATCAACCGCGCCGCTACCTTTAGGTCTGATATTATCGCCGGGACCCGCCATTTAATCGTACCGGGCTTAAGCCGTGAGAACGATATTGGCGGCACTTTCCTTCAGCTCTTCGCCAAAGGCGCGCTGATAGTGCTCGGCAACAAGCGCCCGCTCAAGCTCATCACACTTGTTGAGGAAGGTCAGGCGGAAAGCCATTGCGATATCGCCAAAGATCTCGGCATTTTCAGCCCAGGTGATCACGGTACGCGGGCTCATCACGGTAGAAAGGTCACCGTTGATGAAAGACGCACGCGTCAGGTCGGCAACGCGAACCATCGCGGAAATCTTCTCACGGCCTTCAGGCGTATTGAAACTCTTCACCTTGGCCAGAATGATATCAACTTCATTGTCATGCGGCAGATAGTTCAGCGTGGTTACAATAGACCAACGGTCCATCTGCGCCTGGTTAATCTGCTGTGTACCGTGATAAAGGCCTGTCGTATCACCAAGACCCACAGTGTTCGCCGTTGCAAACAGACGGAAGGCCGGGTGCGGGCGGATAACACGGCTCTGGTCGAGAAGCGTCAGACGACCGGAGGATTCCAGCACACGCTGGATCACGAACATCACATCCGGACGGCCTGCATCATATTCATCGAATACGAGCGCTACATTGTGCTGATAGGCCCATGGCAGAATGCCATCCTTGAATTCCGTAATCTGCTTGCCGTCTTTCAAGACAATGGCGTCTTTACCAACAAGATCGATACGGCTGACATGGCTGTCGAGGTTCACACGCACACACGGCCAGTTCAGCCGTGCTGCCACCTGCTCGATATGTGTTGATTTACCCGTGCCGTGATAGCCAGACACCATCACGCGGCGGTTATGAGCAAAGCCTGCCAGAATGGCCAGCGTCGTGTCCTTGTCGAAAAGGTAGTCGGGATCAAGGTCCGGCACATAAGGGTCGCTTTTCGAATAAGCTGGCACCTGGATATCGCTATCGATACCGAACACCTCCCGAACGGAAACTGTTGTATCGGGCAGGTTGGTAATCTCGAGATCAATCTTGCTCATCACTACTCCAAGGCGGGTTATTCAACCCGCTAAATGTCATCCTTGCTGTCCTATCTGTTCCGCTTAGCAAAAACCGGACTGCTTTAGCAATTGATATGCCTGAACAACGGCACGAAAACGCTCTTCAGAACCACGGTCTCCGCCATTTGCATCAGGATGGTGCTTTTTGACAAGCTCTTTATAACGCG
The DNA here is from genome assembly GCA_050297115.1 of Ensifer sp. Lineage (GTDB taxonomy): Bacteria > Pseudomonadota > Alphaproteobacteria > Rhizobiales > Rhizobiaceae > Ensifer_A. The sequence goes on from JBNKQT010000218.1 coordinate 4,086, forward strand.
ACTTAATGTCTTTGTCTTTCGCGCTTGCCTCAAGCCCAAGCGTATCGAAAGCCTTCTGCTCCAGGGATTTGAGCTTGCGTTGGCGCGGCTGAGGACGCTGTTTCTTGCCCGACTCATTAAAAAAACTGAAGGGATCATTGACCCGCTTGTAGGAACCCGCAGTGCCGGATTTCAAGTCACTCTGCGATGGTCCATGCTTGGCAGACTTGTTCACACCCATCGCCCATGTGGGACGATGGCCGGTAATCGCCTCCTTCTGATAACGCGCGATCTCGCTGTCAGAAAGGCCGGAGAAATAATTGTAACCCTTGTTATATCGCTGCACATGCTGAAAGCAGAACAGAAAATACTCACCCTCCGCATTGCGCCCCACAGGCGCGCGATGTTTACCGGGCTCGTCACAACCATCCCATTGGCACGTTGGCGTCAATTGCTCCGGCTCATGCGCCGCCCTTGGCTTGCGTGTGCGGATCTTGTCGAAATATTTTGAATCAATCTTCATTTGAGCCCAATTATGAAGCGCCGAAACGCCAACAACAAGAATTGACAAAGCAGAATGTTACTGGCTTTGTGGAACCATTTTTCGCAGCGATTTGAAGTCGCACAAATCCCCCACGAAAGCGCCCGCATGTCGAGACAGGAAACCATCGAAACAACGCTTAATGCGGCATTTCAGCCCGAACGTCTGATCGTGATCAACGAAAGCGAGCACCACGCAGGCCACCTCCCCGCAGGAGAAGACGGTCCAGAGACACACATGCGCGTGCGCATCGTTTCTGCAGCCTTTGAAGGGATGAACCGAGTCGCCCGCCACCGGGCGATAAATGATGTTTTGGCCGAAGAATTCAAGGGCGGATTGCACGCTTTGGCCGTTGAGGCGGCAGCACCGGGTGAAAAGACACGCTGGTAATTCAACGCGCGCAATGTAAATATATATAACATGAACGATCATAAGAAATCGCGTGACAAGCGCGGCTATCACCACGGAAATCTGCGCGAAGCCCTGATTGAGGCAGCCTTGAAGCTGATCAATGAGCGCGGTTCCGATGGGCTTACCCTGTCTGAAGCCGCTCGCATGGCCGGTGTCAGCCCCGCGGCACCCTACAGGCACTTCAAGGATCGCACCAGTTTGATGACGGCCATTGCCGAGCAGGGTTTTCAAACCTTTGCCGACCAGTTGGAAAGCGCAAAGGCTAAAGCCGCCAGCGGCCCGCTGCAAAGCCTGTTGAATATCGGCGAAGCCTATCTCGAATTCGCACGTCAGGAGCCGTCCCATTATGTTGCCATGTTCGAGGCCGGCATCGCCCATGGTTCCAGCGCCCTGCTATCAAAGGAGAGCGATCGTGCATTTAATGTGCTACGGGACGCCTCCAGCGAAATGCATGCCATTCTGCCTGCAGACAGGCGCGCACCTGCCCTCATGATTGCCCTGCATATTTGGTCTCTAACACACGGAATTGCCTCGCTTTTCCTGCGTGGCGACACGGCCCGGCGCAACTTGCCCGTCACACCTGAAGAACTCCTGGAATCGGGTGTTCTGATCTATCTCGACGGCCTGGGTTACGCGGGCAACGGCTGACACCAAACCAAAATTTCCGCAAAAAATTTCGGCAAACTCTTGACTCCGCCGCCCCCATAACCATCTATGTAAATGTTATTAACATTAACACTAACGGAGGCAGCGATGAACAGCATCGCCACCAGACTGGATGAAGGCGGTCGATTTGCATGGATCGCGACGATGATCGTCGGATTCGTCATTTTTTGGCCAGTTGGCCTTTTCATCCTGGCTTACATGATATGGAGCGGAAGAATGAACGGTTGCAGAAGCGGCTACGGCCACGAAATGAAAAACGAATGGCGTGCCTATAAGGAAGAATGGCGTGCCCGCAAGCGCGAGATGCGTGACATGTGGCGTCAGGAGCGTAACCGCTACCGCACAGCCACCTCGCCCAGCGGCAACAGCGCCTTTGACGACTACAAGGCAGAAACCTTGCGTCGTCTGGAAGAAGAGCAGGAGGAGTTCAACGAATTTCTCGACAACCTGCGCAAGTCTCGCGACAAGGCCGAGTTCGATCAGTTCATGGCGTCCCGCCGCAATGTCGTAAACCCGGAGCCACCACAGAATAATGATGGCGACAATTACGGCAGTTCCGTCCCAAATACCTGATCAACAGATCAGGGGGAGTAAGAGGAGGCCCGCACTCGGCGGGCCTTTTTGCATGGTTACAAATCCCCGTCCACCGCAGGTCGAATACGCAATCGGGCAATACGGTTTTTCTCCCGCTTCATCACAATGAAGCGCTTGCCATAGAAGGTAAAAGCCTGTCGTTCTTTCGGGATCGATTTCGATTCATGTATCACCAGCCCGGCAATCGTCGTCGCTTCTTCATCCGGCAGGTTCCAGTCAAGCGCCCGGTTCAAATCGCGCACCGTTACACCGCCATCCACCACGATGGAGCCGTCGGCCTCCTGCCGCACACCCTGAATATCGATGTCGTGCTCGTCAGAAATATCGCCAACGATTTCTTCCAGAATATCTTCCAGCGTCACCAGCCCCTGCACCTCACCATATTCGTCCACTACAATGGCAAAGTGGGTCTTTTGTCGCAAAAACGCGTTCAGCTGATCCTTCAGGTTGGTCGTATCCGGCACGAACCACGGCTTCTGAGAAAGTTTCACAATGTCGATCTTGCTTGGATCAGCATTGGCATCAGCCATGGCACGCAGCAAATCCTTGGCATGCAGCACACCGATAAAATTGTCGGAAGAGCCGCGCCACACCGGCATACGCGTATAAGGACTGTCCAGCACTGCACGCACGTTGACCTCCGGCGGATCATCTGCGTTCAGCGCCTTCATCGCCACGCGGTGGATCATAACGTCGGAGATTTCCAGCTCTTCCAGATCGAGAATACCGCCAAGCCGGTCCTTGTCATCCTTCACCACCGAGCCTTCCCGATGCAAAAGGTCAACCGCGCCGCGAATTTCTTCATTGGCGGAAAGCATGGAAGAATCCGATGCAAGCGTCATCCCGAAAAGACCCAGCAACTTGCGGACAAACCAGTTGATCCCGGTCGAAAAAGGCCCTGCAACAGTAACAAATGCATTGATGGGACGCGAAATGCCCAGCGCAAACCGGTCCGGCGAGGCAATCGCCCAGCTCTTGGGCAGCACTTCGGCAAACACCACCAGCAGCGCGGTCATGGCCAATGTTGCAATTGCCACACCTGAATCACCAAACAGGTTCAAAAACAGGCTCGTTGCCAGTGCTGACGAAAGAATATTGACGATATTGTTGCCGATCAGCAGCGCGCCAATCAGCCGGTCGCGCCGCTCAATCAGCCCGTTTACAATGCCGGCACGCATCTCACCATTATTCTGCAACGAGTGCATGCGCGCCCGCGAAACAGCCGTCAAAGCCGTCTCCGAGCCGGAGAAAAAGGCCGAAAGGGCAATCAGTCCGACAATCGATACAATCGAAATCCAGTAATCGGCCAAGAATGCGATGATGCTCTCGCTCATCAATGCTCCAGTTTTTCTTCCAGGAAAAGCTTCACTTCAGATGGTGGTACATCATTGGCAATGAAAGACTCGCCCAGCCCCCGCGTCAAGATAAAGGTCAGTGCCCCGCCCTTCACCTTCTTGTCTTGCGCAATTGCGTCCATCAACCGGTCCACACTGGCCATTTCGCCGGGAATATCGTGAATTGATGTTGGCAGGCCCACGGCCTTCATATGCGCTTCAACACGCGCTGCCAGATCGGGGCTTGCCAAATTCATGCGCGCTGAAAACTGATGCGCCAGCACCATGCCGATGGATACGCCCTCGCCATGCACCAGCCGCGCGCCATCGTATTCCACCGCCGCTTCCAGCGCATGACCAAATGTATGCCCCAGATTCAGAAGCGCACGCGCACCGTTTTCGCGCTCGTCTGCGGCCACAACATCGGCCTTGGCCTGGCAGCTCGTGGCAATTGCCTCAATGCGCGCATCGCCGCCGGCAAACACTTGCACCCAGTTTTTCTCAAGCCACTCAAAAAAGTCCGGTTTGTTGATCAATCCGTATTTGGCAACTTCAGCATAGCCTGCACGAAACTCCCGCTCAGACAGCGTGTTCAGCACATCTGAATCAGCCAGCACCAGTTCCGGCTGGTGAAAAACGCCCAGCAGGTTCTTGCCATGGCGTGTATTGATGCCCGTCTTGCCGCCTACGGAGGAATCCACCTGCGCCAGAAGCGAAGTCGGAATCTGGATAAATCGCGAACCGCGACGCACGATGCCAGCCGCAAACCCGGTCAGATCACCAATCACTCCGCCGCCCAGCGCCACGACAGCATCGCCACGCTCAATGCGAGCCGAAAGTATTGCATCGCAAGCCTGCATCAGGAATTCATGGCTCTTGGTCTTCTCGCCCGGAGGCAAGGTCAGAGAAGAAACTTCAAATCCCTCCGCTTCCAGGCTTTCCGTCAATCCGCCAAGATAGCGTGCACCCACGTTCTCGTCGGTTATCACCGCAATTCGCCGACCTTTAAGCCGCTTCGCAATCTCCTTGCCTGCAGCAGCAATCAAGCCGGGTCCGATCAAAATATCATAGGAACGTTCGTCCAAAGAAACGCGGACAACGCGTTCGGTTTCACTCGACATATTCAGTTTCTTCCTTCAGGCCTTCAAGATAGGCAGCAACCGCCACCAACACATCATTTGCAACCTCTTCCTTTTTGGCATCTCGCGATTTCACCACCACATCGGCAAGCGCATAAATGGGGTAGCGCGCATCCATCAGGTTTTTCAGTGTCTGTTTCGGATTTTTTGTTTTCAACAGTGGCCGCGTGTTGCGTTTGGAAACACGCGCCCACAGCAACTCCAGGTCGGCATCCAGCCAAATCGAAATCGCATTATGCTCTTCAATCAGCGCGCGCGTCTCGGCATTGATAAATGCCCCGCCGCCGGTTGAGATCACCCGCGGGCCGGTCTCAATCAACCGGCATATCACCCGCGCCTCCAGCGCCCTGAATTCCGGTTCGCCGTAATTGGTGAAAAGATCATTGATCGTCATCGTGGAAACGGTCTCGATCTCCTTGTCCGAATCAACGAAAGGCAAACCCAAAGCTGCGGCAACAATCTTGCCAATTGCCGTTTTGCCCGCACCCATGAGACCAACAAACACAAGATTGCGATCCCCAAGCGCTTCGCGGGTCTTTTCTACAATTTCTGTCTGGCTCAAAGCCGTCATCCCAACGCGTAACCTTGCCTTAATGCCTCATGCACTTCATATAGACTCAAGGTCTACCCCTTGGAGACATGAATGCCTACCCTTTTCCGGTTTTTGTTCTGGTGTGCAGTCATTGCGGGCACGATATATGCCATAATGCTGGCGCTCGTCTACGGCGTCCAGCCAACGCCACGCGAGAAAGTCATTCGCATCCCATCCGAGCGAGTGAATGTGAGACCGCAACAATAAGGACACGGGAACTGTGGCCGATCTCTCTGCTGCCCATGTGGAAGCCTTTCTGGAAATGCTGAGCGCCGAACGCGGCGCTGCGCAAAACACGCTTGTCTCCTATGAACGT
>JBNKQT010000219.1:0-8038 GCA_050297115.1 Ensifer sp.
CATTGCCGAATTGATCGGATAAATCATGGCGGCAATCGGACAAAAGGTCGATCCTGTATCGGGCGGCGAGGCGCTGGCCCGGGCGCAGGCGCGCGCCGCACTGGTTCCTGATTGCCTCGTGGAAGCCAAACGCGTTGCCAACACCGTTATCAGCGGCTGGCATGGTCGCCGCAAACGCGGCATTGGCGAAAACTTCTGGCAGTTCCGCCCCTATGCGCAGGGTGAGAGCCTCGCCCGCATCGACTGGCGGCGCTCTGCCCGCGACGATCATACCTATGTCCGCGATCTCGAATGGGAAGCCGCCCACACAATCTGGCTGTGGGCCGACATGTCACCTTCCATGATGTACAAGTCATCACTCGCTCAGGTTTCCAAGGAAAGCCGTGCACTGGTTCTCATGCTGGCGCTGGCAGAAATTCTGGCCAGTTCCGGCGAGCGTATCGGCTGCCCGGGCATCATGGAGCCGATCGCAGCCCGCAATGCCGCCGAACGCCTCGCCGCAGCTCTCATGCACGCGCCCCTCACGGGCGGCCTTCCTGACACGTCCATGATCAGAAACCGCAGCGACATCGTGCTTATTGGCGATTTTCTCGATCCAGCCGATACGATCATGAACCGCCTCGGCCCCTTGTCCAAAAGAGGGCTTCGCGGCCACATCATCGAAATCGCAGACCCCGCAGAAGAGGATTTCCCCTATGCCGGGCGCACCGAGTTTTCCGATCCTGAAACTGGGGCCAAATTGACCGCCGGGCGCGCTGAAACGCTCCGCGACGACTATCGCCGCGCCTATTTTGCGCGCCGCGACAGCCTTGGCGAAAATCTCCGCCATCTTGGCTGGACCTTCACCCCGCACTCCACCGGACGGTTGGCCTCTGAAGCGCTGGTCACCGTCCACATGTACCTCTCCGGCCGGGCCGGAGAAGCTGGAGGTCGGTCATAATGGGCGCACTGGCTTTCACCTCTCCATGGATATTAATCGCACTGGTTGCCATTCCCGCAATCTGGTTTCTTCTGCGCCTCACTCCGCCGAGACCTCAGCGCGAGGTATTTCCACCGCTGGCCATCCTCTCCAGCGTCGTCAAGCGCGAGGAAACGCCCGCCACCAGCCCGTGGTGGCTCACGCTGCTGCGCCTGGCTCTGGCCACACTTGCCATACTCGCCATGGCCGGGCCCATTTTGAACCCGCAACAAGCACGGCTGGCGGCAGACGGCCCCCTTGTCCTGATGATCGACAATGACTGGGCCTCCGCACCGGACTGGAACCGTCGAATTGAAACCGCCAAGGCACTTGCCGAGGAGGCTGGAGAAAAAGACCTGCCCGTTTCTGTCGTCTTCACCGCCGAACGGACAAATGACGCAGTAGCAGGTGATGCTGGCCAAGCCATCGAAAAGCTCGATGCTGCCAAGCCCCGCCCGCTGCCTGCCAACCGCAACGAGGCGTTTACAGCCCTGGAAGAGGCATTGGAAAACACCAGGCCGGGCACGCTGGCATTCATAAGCTCCGGCATTGCCGCCGAAGATAGCAATTTCAGCGGGCGGCTCGCAGCCCTCGGAGCCGATGACACGATTGTGTTTCAATCAGGAGACACCACGCCCGTTGCCATAACCGACATTCAAAACAACGCCGAGAGCATTGAAATCATAGCCTCAAGGCCAACTTCAGGCAGCGCAGAAACCTACCGGGTGAATGCGTTCGACAACAAAGGCCGCGGTATTGCCTCCAGCGACATTCGCTTCGACGCAGATGCCACTGTGGCCACAGGAAAGATTGAGGCACCTTTCGAACTGCGCAATGATTTCGCACGGATAGAACTGGCAACAGACGGCACAGCAGCTTCAACCTATTTGCTGGATGAAGGCTTCAAGCGCCGCCGCGTGGGCCTGATTACTGGCGAATACCGCAATGAAGCACAGCCCCTGCTCTCACCGCTATACTATATCCACCGTGCGCTATCACCCTATGCCGACATAAGCGAGCCACCCGGCAAAAACTTCTCCGAAATCATACCGGAAATCATCGCTGGAAACCCCTCTGTCATTACAATGGCTGACGTTGGACGACTGCCCGATGAGGTCTATGGCCCCTTGCAGGAATGGATCGAAAAAGGCGGCACCCTTATCCGGTTTGCCGGGCCACGCCTTGCCGGTACAACCACGGAAGACCCGCTTGTGCCAGTGCGTTTGCGCCGGGGCGAACGCACCCTGTCTGGCGCCATGTCCTGGGGCGAGCCGCAACCGCTGGCGCCGTTCCCACGAACAAGCCCCTTTGCGGGACTGTCAACTCCGCAAGGCGTCACGGTATCACGCCAGGTTCTGGCCGAGCCGTCACCTGACCTTGAGGAACACACATGGGCAAGCCTGGCTGACGGCACGCCGCTTGTAACCGGCAAGAACCTTGGTGCGGGGCGCATCGTTCTGTTCCATACCAGCGCCGAAGCTACTTGGTCCAACCTTCCGCTCTCCGGCAGCTTTGTGGAAATGCTCCGCCGCATCGTTCAACTCTCTTCGTCCGGCGTCGGCGCCACACAGCAGAATGCCATTTTGCCCCCCTATCGCCTGCTCAATGCCCAAGGTGCATTAACGCCCGAAACCGGCTCGGCAAAACCACTTGTCCTGGATGGTGGACAGGCACCAGCCGTCTCATTCGACAATCCGCCCGGTCTTTACGGCACTGAAGACGGTTTCCACGCACTCAATCTCTACGATGAAGAAGACGCACTGGAACCAATAGCGCTCACCGCAATAAGCTACCGCGAAGCTCCACTATCTGGTTCAAACCAGTATGCGTTGCGCCCCTACCTGCTGGTGGGCGCATTCCTTTTGCTTCTGACCGACAGCATCGCAGTTCTCTTCATGCAAGGCATCTTCACCCGTACATTTTCACAGCGCACGGCTGGCGCTGCGATCGTCCTCCTTGCAATCGGGCTTACAGCCTTCCCCGGCATAGGCCTCACGCAGGACGCAAGACCGGGCGATGAGCGCATCCTGGAAGCGGTGGATGAAACCCATCTCGCCTATGTCATTACCGGTGAAGACGAGGTAGACCGCATTTCCCGAGCAGGTCTGCGGGGTCTATCCGATTTTCTCACCTATCGCACTGCCCTGGAACCCGGCGAACCAATTGGCCTCAATCTGGATCAAGACGAACTGGCCTTTTTCCCCATTATCTACTGGCCCGTAACGGCTGCCGCGCCCATGCCAACCCCGGCAGCAATCAGCAATATTGGTGCATTTATGCGCTCGGGCGGCACCGTATTGTTTGATACTCGCGACCAATATTCCAGCCTCGACGGCAACAGCAGCGCCAACGGCCAGCGGCTGCAGGCAATTCTGGCCAATCTCGACATTCCCGCTCTGGAACCCGTTCCATCCGAGCATGTGATGACAAAATCCTTTTACCTGCTGCAGAGTTTTCCGGGCCGCTACAGCGGGAGCCCGCTCTGGGTGGAAGCCACCAGCGGCGGAGCGCAGGATGGCGCAAGACAGAGCGACGGCGTTTCCTCCATCATGATCACCGGCAACGATTTCGCCGGTGCCTGGGCGGTGGATGAACGGGGCTATCCGCTTCTGCCCACCGTGCCGTCCAACACCAACCAGCGCGAAATGTCCTTCCGCACTGGCGTCAACATCGTCATGTATATGCTCACCGGCAACTATAAGGGCGATCAGGTCCACATTCCTGCATTGCTGGAAAGGCTTGGCCAATGAGCACGGTCAGCTTCGAGCCATTGCTGCCTTGGGCAGTCATCGCAATCGCCGCGGTCGCCGCAGCCATCTTGGCAGGCCTTGGCTTGCGCGCCCGTCTGCGCGGTGCATGGCTGCGCACACTTGCCCTTGCGCTAATTATCCTCGCTCTGGCCAACCCATCCCTGATTTCTGAGGAGCGTGATCCCCTGACAACAATTGCCGCCATCGTTGTCGACCGCAGCCAGAGCCAGCAATTGCCGGAACGAAAGAGCCAGACCGATCAGGCATTGGAAACCTTGAAGAACCGCCTCTCGAGTTTCCCCGGCATTGAGCCACGTGTGATTGAAGTTGACAGCAATGCAGAAAGCGAAACACCTTCGACACGCCTCTTCACCGCGCTTAATTCAGCCCTGTCCGATCTGCCCCCGTCACGCATCGGCGGTGCGGTCTTCATCACCGATGGCCAGATCCACGACATTCCGCCAGACCCCGAACTCACCGGCTTCAACGCCCCCGTCCACGGTCTCATCACGGGCCAGCCCGACGAATACGACCGCCGCATCGAAATCGTCAAAGCTCCACGTTTCGGCCTTGTAAAAGAACCGCAGGAAATGACCTTCCGTGTGATAGATGATGGCAAAAGCCCAGCCGGCGAGGCAACCGTCACCGTGCGTCTGAACGGCGAGGATATTGGCAGACTGCGCACTCAGCCCGGTCGCGATCACACTATGGAGTTCACCCTTGAAAAAGGCGGCGAAAACGTCCTTGAATTCAAGGTCGATGAACTGCCGGGCGAAGTCACCGCCTCCAACAATACCGTCATTCACATTGTAGATGGCATCCGCCAGAACCTGCGCGTGCTGCTTGTTTCAGGCGCCCCGCATATGGGTGAACGCGCATGGCGAAACCTGTTGAAATCCGATGCCTCGGTTGATCTCATTCACTTCACGATCCTGCGCCCGCCGGAAAAGCAGGATGGCACCCCCATCAACGAGCTTTCGCTTATCGCCTTTCCCACACGCGAACTCTTTGTCGACAAAATCAACGATTTCGACCTGATCATTTTCGACCGTTACCAGCACCGTGGCGTTCTCCCAATCCTCTATTACGACTACATTGCCGAATATGTGCGTAATGGCGGCGCCCTGCTTCTGGCCGCAGGCCCCGAACATGCCACCAACCGCTCAATCGCCTACACGCCGCTTGCAGAGATCCTGCCCGCCATCCCCACAGGCGTCGTTAATGAGGGAGCCTTTTATCCGCGCCTCTCCGAAATTGGCCGCAAGCACCCTGTCACACGTGGTCTTGATGGCGCCGATAGCGAACCGCCCCGTTGGGACCGCTGGTTCCGCGCCATTGATGTTGAGCCGGGCTTTGGCGATACCGTGATGCAAGGTGCCAATGAAGACCCACTCTTGATCCTGAACCGTGAAGGCGAAGGTCGTGTTGCCATGCTCACATCCGATCAGGGTTGGCTCTGGGCGCGAGGAATAGAGAATGGTGGCCCGCATGTCGCGCTCTACCGCCGCATTGCACACTGGCTAATGAAAGAGCCGGCCTTGGAAGAAGAAGCACTCACCGCCCGCTCTTCCGGCAACTCGGTCGAAATCACCCGTCAAACACTGGGCGATAGCGTTGACCCTGCCACAATCACCTTGCCTTCAGGGCAAACCGAAACGGTAACCCTGCAGGAAGAAGAGCCCGGCCTCTACCGCGCCCGCATTCAAACCAGCGAAACGGGCCTCTTCCACATCGACAACGCCAACCTGTCTGCCCTCGTCCATGTCGGCGCAGTGGACGCCCCGGAATTCAAAGCCGAAATCTCCACCACCGAAACACTGGCGGACGTCGCTGACGCCACACACGGCACCGTCCAGCGCCTCGCCAGTGGCGACGCAATCAAACTCCCCCAAATCCTGCCCGTTCGCGGCCAGGTGCGCATCAATAACAATGACCGGATGGTTTTCAGGTTGACGGACGAAACAGTGCTCAAGGGGATCAACACACTGCCGCTGTTAACCGGGTTGTTGGGGCTCACCGCACTTCTATTGGCTGTTAGCAGCATGTGGTGGCGCGAAGGGCGATAGGTCTGCAGAACAACATCGCCATCCCGGTCAGTCTTGACCCTAAACAAAAACAGGCCGCAAACGATGTTGCGGCCTATCAGCAGCTAGCTAAAGAAGTCAGGTTAGCCGTTCGTGCGACGACGAAGAAGGCTCAAACCGCCCAAACCTGCCAACAACAGTGGCAATGCTGCGGGCAAAGGCACGACAGTGGCTTTGTGATATGCCGCGGCGGCATCAAGGTCAGGCGAATTGGACTGAGACGTGTTGATCACACGAATATAGGAGAACACGCCTGCATAAAGGCCGTTGATATCGATGCCATTTACCAATGTGGAAAAGATCCCGATTGAGGTAAATGAAATACCATCGGAACTGAGTGCAACATCATATGTTTCCGACGCCAACTGCCCAACATCAAAAAGCTCAATATCAGCGCCTGCGCCATCAGTGAAGACATCAGAAAAGCCAAACACAATAGACCCGGCCGCAGTGGGTGGATCATAGGTATTACTCAAAAAGGCGCCGCCATTATCCGGTGCACCAGTCAAAATGCCTGAGTTGAAAAATGTAACGTTGTTGGTGGTTACTGAATCCGCATAAAAGGGCGCTGCATTGGCTTGGCTAGAAAAGGCCACACTCGACAACGCTATTCCGACAAAGGCAGCACCTGCTGCCAACTTGCTTATTTTGCCCATGATGAACTCCCCTCATGAAAATATCAAATACAAGGAATTTACACCCGGATGTTAACCATATTTTAGGAAATACGCAAATAACGCGTTTCCATGTCCAGCTGCGCCATCCAGCGGAGTGCCTAGCCCCGCCAGCCAATGACACCCTTCAGCCGGTCATGCACTCCCTCGCCCATCGGCACCACCAAAACCCGCGCAGGGTCAACCGGTCCGGGAAAGTCGAGTGCTCCATAGGCCACCTTTTCAAAACCCAACGGCCCATAATACGGCGGGTCACCTACCAGAATAACACCCTCAGACCCCGCCTTGCGCGCAGCCTCCACGGCGATCTTCACCAGTTCCCGCCCTATACCGAGATTTTTGTGTGATGGACGCACAGCAAGCGGCCCAAGCAAGTGCCCTTTCACTTCACCGGCCATAACAGGCGTCATACGAACAGAAGCAATCACCTCACCATTGTCAGTGGCCACAAATGACAACGTCCGGTCATGCGGCCCCTGCTCGCGAATACGCTGTGCCGCCTTGGCAAAACGTCCGGGGCCAAATGCCTCATCGTTGATCAGTTCAATCGTTTCGTCGTGGGTAGTGTCTTCGGTGAAATAGAGACAGTCGTGCTTTTTCATGGATGTTCAACCGCGATAAACTTTGCATAAGAGATCGGTCGCGCAGGCTTGCGCGTTTCAGGTGATCTTCAGCGTCGTCGCGGATTTGTGTTGAACATCAGATGCATATCTCCAAAAAAGTTGGAATGCCGATAGCAGGATTTTTCTCCGTCGCCAATATAAAAACGAACCGTTCAACGATTTAACCATTCATTTCCTTCACCCCCATGCTTAGTTTGAAGGAAAAGGAGACACGAAAAATGGGTAAGTTGGTTGAAGGCATCTGGAAAGATGTCTGGTACGACACAGAAGAAACAAAAGGCCAGTTCAAGCGCTCGGAATCGCAGTTTCGCAACTTCGTAACCGCCGATGGCAGCCCCGGACCGACCGGCAAAGGCGGTTTCAAGGCAGAGCGCGGTCGCTACCACCTTTATGTATCGCTCGCCTGCCCCTGGGCGCACCGCACGCTCATCTTCCGCAAGTTGAAAAAGCTGGAAGGCCTTATCGACGTCTCCATTGTTGATACACTGATGAAGGAGAACGGCTGGGAATTCAAAGTGCGCAATGGTGCCACCGGCGACCAACTTTTTGGCTCCGATTACATGTGGCAGATCTACACCCGTGCCGACCCGAATTATTCCGGTCGAGTTACCGTGCCAGTTCTTTGGGACAAGCAGCAAAACACAATTGTCTCCAACGAATCCGCCGAAATCATCCGCATGTTCAACTCAGCCTTCAACGAGTTGACCGGATCGACTGAGGATTTTTATCCAGAGGACCAGCAAGAAGGCATCGATGAAATCAACGCCGAAATCTACGACACCGTGAACAACGGCGTCTACAAGTCAGGCTTTGCAACAACCCAGGAAGCCTATGAGAGCAATGTATATCCGCTCTTCAACACGCTGAACAAGCTGGAAGACCGCCTAGCTCAAAACCGCTACCTGATGGGCGACCGCATCACCGAGGCTGACTGGCGCCTCTTCACCAC